>NZ_LFVW01000084.1:0-29714 GCF_001182915.1 Kitasatospora sp. MY 5-36 | reverse complement strand
AGGCCGGTCAGGGCCGTGGCGGCGGCCTCGCAGTGCGCGGGCACGAAGCCCGCGTACGCGCGGGCCTTCGCGGCGAACACCGACCCCTGGGCGAGCTCCGCCCGGTGCTCCCCCGCCTCCCCGCGCAGTGCGGCCAGGCCGTCCGCCGTGGCGCCGCCGGCGAAGGTCGCGGCCAATCCCACCCCGCTCCACAGGTCGGCCCGCCGGTCGGCGCGGAACCTCCGCACCGCGACGGCCACCTGCTCCGGCACCCCGCCGTGGATGAACCACAGCGCCCGCCCGATGCCCTGGTCGACGGCCCGCCGGAAGTACTCCGGCGCGCCCTGCCACGGGTACGGCTTCACCTCGCGCTGCTCGTCCACCCAGCGCCGGGTGCCGAAGTAGGCGAGATCGAAGCCGTACCCGTCGACCGCCAGCCAGCTCATCGTCGGGTGGTACGGCGTCCCGGCCAGGTCCGGCAGCACCTTGCGCCACAGCGGCCGCGGCAGGCGCGCCATGGCGAAGCCGATGCCGATGTACGCCAGGAAGATGTGCGGCTGCCCCGGCCCGGCCAGCAGGTCGCGGGTGCGGCTGCCCCGGCCCGTCGCGTCCAGGACGGTGAAGGCCATCGTGGCGCCCTCGTAGGCGAATCCGCGCTGCTCCGGGTCGACCAGGCGCAGCCGGCGCTCGACCTCCCACTGGTTGCGGGCGTCGATGCCCCACTCGAAGCCGCAGACCACCGCCTGGGGCACCGCCTCCAGGCGTTCGGTGGCGGCCGTGGGGGTCACCGGGAAGCCCCTTCCGGCGAAGGCCACCGAGGCCAGTGACGGTGTCAGCACCAGTCGGCGCAGTGATCCGAAGGTCGTCGGCACGATCCCTCCCAGCCCAGCGTCCTGAATGACGGCCCCTCCATGCTCCGGGGGCGGCGGGGGCGGCCGCATCTCCGCGGTTGCGTTCTTTTCGGCCGGACGACCGTCGCTACCCGAACTCCCTTTCACCAAGCGGCCTTTCCTCACCTGAGGTTTCCTCGGCCAGGCCGCCTAAAGGCCTCGGAAACCGCGCCCGGGGGTGCCGCGGACCGTGTTGTCGAAATCCCCGGCGGCGCGGTGGAATGGGGCCGTGCGGGAGCTGATCCCCGGCGCCGTCGGGTCCGTTCCCCGTCCAGGCCGTCCCATCGAAGGAGTGCGCGCATGAACACGCGTCACCAGCAGGACGAGGCCCCGCCCGAGCCGCTCTGGGACCGGGCGCCCGACTGCGTGGCCTACCGCCGGTCCCGGCGGAACATCACCGAACTGCTGCTCGCCGCCCGGCCCGGGGCGGCCGGCGTCCCGGTCCCCGCCTGTCCCGGGTGGACCGTCCTGGACCTGCTCGGCCACCTGGTCGAGGTCTGCCGGACGGTGGCCGCCGATGTGCCCGGCAACCTGTGGGAGGTGCCGCACGCCGAGTCCGGCACCGGCCTGGCCGGCCTGCTCGAGGAGTGGTCGCGGCTGGACGGCCCGGTGGAGCGGGTGCTCTCGGACACGCCGCAGCTGCGGCACACCATGATGATGATGGACGCGTTCACCCACGAACTCGACCTGCGCGGCGCGCTCCGGGCGCCGGTGGTCGCGGACCAGCCGTCGTACCCCTCCGCCCTGGACCTGGTCGTCCGGGGCTTCGCCAACTCGGTGCGCTCCCACGGGCTTCCGGCGCTGCGCATCCGGACGGCGGGCGCCGAGTGGCAGGCCGGTGACGGCGAGCCGGCCGCCGTCCTCCAGGGGCACCGCCACGACCTCCTCCGGTCGCTCACCGGCCGGCGGACGGTCGGGCAGGTCTCCGGACTGGCCTGGAGCGCCGCGCCGGACGCCTGGCTGCCCGCGTTCACCTGGGGGCCGTTCCGGCCGCCGGAGCGGCCCGTGGAGGCCGCTGTCGCCGCGCGGTAGCGCCCGGACCGCGGAACGGCTCCGTGGCGCCGCCCGAGCGGGCGGCGCCACGGAGGGGTCACGGTGTCACCTGGCGGTCGCGGTGCGGCTCACGCCACGGCCGCCCCGACCTGGCTCTGCTGCGGCTGGACGGCCGTTCCGCCCCCGGACGCCCCGGCGCCGGCGTCCGCCCGCCGGGAGCGCTGGACCAGGTGCGCGACCCACCACCCGAGCCCGCGCAGGGCGCAGACCAGCGTGGTGGCGAAGAACAGGGTGTAGACGACGTTGAACACCATCAGGATCGCGTACACGAAGGCGACCGAACTGCCGAACACGAACTGGGCCCGGCCCTTCACCGGCGTCGTGCCCGGGTCGCTGATCATGTAGTTGGTGAACAGCACGAAGGCGACACCGGTCATCGGGCCGAGCGCGGAGAACAGCGCGACGTCCCAGATCCAGTGCCGGAGGAACGCCTGGATGGCGAACGCGCCGAGCCAGCCGACGATCAGCGGGGTCCGTTTGGTGAGCAGCGCGTTGATCACGGTTCCGGCTGTGGCGATGATCAGCGGGATCATCACCCGGAAGAAGGTGTTCGCGTTCTCCGTGAACTCGTAGGGCGGCGCGATGCTGAACCACGAGCCGAAGCACACCAGCGACATCGTGATCCCGAAGTTGGACGGGTTCATGAAGTGCCGCATCCGGCCGGCGATCGGGGCCTGCAGGGCGTGCTTGCCGCCGACGCCGATGACCACGCCGAAGACGATCGGCAGCAGCTGGTTGTTGCCGTAGGTCAGCATGTTGACCGCGAGCGCCGTGATGTGGGCCGGCAGCAGGAACTCGTACACGCCGCGGAACCCGTTCCCGCGGAAGCGGGGGGCGCGGCGCTGGGCCCAGGCGCTGATCAGCTCGAAGGCGATCTCGCAGGCGTAGGCGGTGAACACCGCGACGAACGGCCACAGCCAGGGCTGCTCGAAGCCGAGCAGGGTGTAGCCGAAGATGTTGAACACGCTGATCGAGAGGGCGAAGTTCCGCAGGGCGAGGTACCGGGGGTCCTTCGGCTTCGCGGGGGCGGCCGGTGCGGCCGCCGGGGCGCCGCCGGCTCGGGGTTGCACGCTCGCGCTCATCGGTTCGGGACCTCCTGGACCTGGTCGGTCAGCACGAGCGTGTGCGTGCCGGGGCTGAGCTGCTCGCTCTTCTCGTGCAGTCCGCCGGCGGCGTCCCGCCACCTCAGGTCGACGGTGACCGGCCCCTGGTGGGCGCCGAGACCGAACCGCACGTCGAAGCTGCGGAAGCCGCCGTGGCCGCCCCCGCCGTCGAGCCGGGAGATCTGGGTGCCGGTCGGGGTGGTGACCCGCACGGTGGCGTCGTACGCGGGCGCCCCGGTGTTCACCAGGCCCTGGCCCGCGGCGCCCTCACCGGTCGGCCGGTAGAGCCGCAGGTTCAGCTGACTGCCCAGCGCCGGCGCGGTGTTGGCGTAGAAGGCGGGCGGCCCCCACTGGCGGGCCACCGCGAAGTCCAGCCGGCCGGTGCCCGTGGTGTCGCCGGTGGCGAGGCCGCGGGTCGGCGTCGGCACGGCGATGCCCAGCCGGGAGCTGATGTTCACGTACGGGCCGTCGGGGGTCTTGGCGTAGAAGGCGATCGCCTCGTCCCCGGCGATGTCGTCGCCGGGCTGGACGTTGGGCCACATCGCGGGGTTGGACAGCAGGTCGTCGTTGGTCATGGCCATCTCCTGGAGCCACGGCCAGCGGTCGATCTTCCCCTTGACGAAGCCGGTGGCCTGGAGCACCGCGAGGTCGCCGCTGTTGAGGAAGTCGCCCATCTTGGTGTCCCAGCCCCACCCGGTCCAGGCCATGCCGTGCTCCTGGGCCTCCTGGGTGAACGGGGCGATGCCCGCGGCGAGCTTGCGGCGCATGTCGGCCTCGTCCTTGGCCTTGTTGATCCAGAGGAAGTTGCTCTCCTCCAGGCCCCAGGCGACGGTGATGTTGCTGACCATCATGTCGAAGTCGCCGTTGCGGCCGATGTCGCCGAAGTCGACGCCCATGCCCTTGAACGAGCCGTTGCCGAGGACGAAGGACTTGGGCGTGGTCGGCGTGCGCTCGCCCTTGGCCTCGCTGAACTCGATGTGCCCGGGCGTGGACCGGTTGTAGAGCAGGTGCCCGTGTCCGAAGTCGTTGGCGATGTACAGCTCGGGCAGTCCGTCACCGGTCAGGTCGGCGCCCGAGATGGCCAGCGTCCACCCGGTCGACGCGTCGTAGGGGATCGCGCCCTTCTCCTCCACGTACGACGCGGTGGGCTCCGTCCCCGAGGTGCTCTGCTGCCAGCGCAGCACGTGGTCGCCGCCGGCGTTCTTGGCGCTGGACAGCGAGTCGTTCATCACGACGTTGTTCAGCCCGTTCGGGTCGAGCACGTCGGAGTCGGGGAAGTAGTTGCCGATCACGATCGACGGGCGCCCGCTGCCGTCGATGTCGCCGACGTAGTCCGCGTCGGTGTTCCAGCGCGGGCCGTGGTACTTCCCGTCCAGGGACTCCGAGGGCACCAGCTCGCGCGGCACGTAGGAGGCCGCGGCGGGGGTCGTGGCGTCCGACCTGGCCATGAACAGGATCGGCGTGCGGCCCCAGTACGTCACCAGCAGGTCCATCCGGCCGTCGCCGTTGAAGTCGCCGGGCGTGCAGCCGGTGGGCGCCATGGTGTCGTCCATCGGCAGCGGCCTGCCGTCCAGCACGAAGGGCGTGAAGCGGTCGGCCGGCCGGGCGGTCGGGGTGTACGTCACGATCACGCTGTCGGTCCTGGTGTCGACGATGCACATGCCGTCGGCCACGCCGTGCCCGGTCAGGTCGTTGATCGCGATGCTGGCCCCGACCGAGGAGATCCACGAACGGATCTTCTGGTAGGCCGGGTTGACGGTCCGGACCGTCCGCATCGGCCGCTGCTCGTAGCCGGGCGGCATCGCGATGGGCAGTTCCTTGAAGCCGTACTGCTTCGCGACCTCCTCCGCCCCGGCCGCCGCGACCGAGGTCCGTACGGCGAAGAACAGCGAGGTGGCCACCATTATCACCACCAGGCCTGGAATCAGTCTGCGGATTCGTTCACGGTACGCCACCGGGTTCCCCTCTCGACGGATCGAATACGACCCCGTGCCCGCGCCGAGTGCAGGACGCGGCCAAAACCCCCTGCTGGCAGGAAGGTTCGGGATGACGGAATTCACGACCCGAAATGCGCCGGCGATAGGCACGTCACGCGCGGGTCTACTGTACGAGGATGTACGCAAAGCACTCGGAATCGCTACTTCCCCGTTGCTCAGCGGGAGGAATTGCGGCCGCCGCCGGGACCGTCGGCCGGCCCGCGACCGCACGACGAAGCGCCCTCCCGCGCACGTGCCGCGGAAGGGCGCTTCCAGAACTCAAGGGATGACCTCCGGGGGGGAATGGCTTCTCCCGTCCGCCGGTTCACCGGTTCACCGGTTCACCGGTCAGGCGTACGTGACGACCGCGCGGAAGCGCGCCTCACCCCGCTCGACCCGGTCCAGCGCCTCGGCGACCCGCTCCTTGGGGAAGGTCTCGACCAGCGGCGTGACGGCCCCGGAGGCGACCAGGTCGAGGGCCTCGGTGAGCCGGTCGAGGCCGTTGTGGGTGGCGCCGATCACCTGCTGGCGCTGCGCCCAGAACGGGCTGGTCGGCGGGATGGCGAAGGGCTCGACCGGGTCGATGGTGGCCAGCACCATCCGGCCGTTCGGCCGCAGCCCCTGGAGGGCCCCGGCGGCGGCCCGGTAGGAGGTGCCGGTCACCAGGACGACGTCGGCGCCGCCGATCGCCCGCAGCCCCTCACCGTCGGCGACCACGTGGTCCGCGCCCAGGGTCCGGGCCAGCCGGTGCTTGTCCGGCGAGCTGGTGACGGCCACGGTCTCGAAGCCGCCGGCCCGGGCGAACTGCACGGCGAGGTGGCCGAGTCCGCCGATCCCGAGCACCGCGACCCGTTCACCCGGTCCGGGATCGGCGGCGCGCAGCGCGCTCCACGCGGTGTAGCCCGCGCACAGCACGGGGGCGGCGGTCTCGTACGGGACGGCGTCCGGCAGCAGCACGGTGCTCGCGGCCGCCACCGCGACGTACTCCGCGTGTCCTCCTTGCACGGTGAGGCCGCTCATCACGGCCTCCGGGCAGTTCATCCCGGACTGCCCGGAGAGCGGGAGGTTGAGCCGGCAGTACGCGCACCGGCCGCAGGTCGCCTGCACCCAGGTGGCGCCGACCCGGTCGCCGACCCGGCGGCCGGTCACCCCGGCGCCGACCTCGACGACCTCCCCGGCGGCCTCGTGCCCGACCACCACCGGAGCGAACGCCGGGAAGGGGAAGACGCCCTGACTGACCAACAGGTCGTTGTGGCAGACCCCGCAGGCGTGGACCCGGATCAGCACCTGGCCGGGACCGGGCCTCGGGGTGGGGATCTCGCGAAGCTCCCAGCGCGCCTTGGCCTCGGGTACGACGGCTGCCCACATCGGCCGAACCACCTTTCCTGTCAACTGCTCCGCGGCCCGAGCCGGACCGGGAGGGTCTGGACGCCGTTCATGATGAAGGTGGCCTGCGGTGCCAACTCCTCGGCGGGTACGGCGAGTTCGAGGTCCGGGAAGCGCCGGAACAGCGCGGCGAGGGCGGTCTCGGCCTCCATCCGGGCCAGCGGCATGCCGATGCAGCGGTAGACGCCGTGGCCGAAGGAGAGGTGCTCCTTGTTCGCCCGGGTGGCGTCGAAGGCGTCGGCGTCCTCCCCGTGGACGGCGCGGTCGCGGCCCGCCGCCGCGAAGTTGATCAGGACGGGCTCCCCCTTGGCGATGGTGACCCCGCCGAGCTCGATGTCCTCCACCGCGAAGCGGAACGGCAGGTGCGCGACCGGCGCCTCGGCGCGCAGGCTCTCCTCGATCACCTCCGCCCAGCCCACCGCGCCGGACCGGAGCAGCGCCCGCTGGTCGGGGTGGGTGAGCACGGCCCGGACGGTGTTGGCGAGCAGGTTCATCACCGGCTCGGTCCCGGTGGCGAGCAGCAGGTGCAGGGTGCCGACCAGTTCGGAGTCGCTCAGCCGGGATCCGTCCTCCTCCTGGGCCTGGACCAGGTCGCTGGTCAGATCGTCCCCGGGGTCGCGGCGCTTGCCCTCGACGAACTCCAGCATCTCCCGGTGCCACCGCTCGACGTTGGCCGCGGACTCCTCCGGGGTGATGGTGGTGTCGACGTTCACCTCGCCGCCGCGCAGCATCCGCTCACGGTCCCCGGCCGGCACGCCGAACAGGTCGCAGATCACCCGGGCCGGCATCGGATGGGCGAAGCGGGCCTTGAGGTCGACCACCTCGCCGGGCGCGAGGCGGCCGAGGTCGTCCAGCAGCTCCTCGACGGCCTTCTCCACCTCGGCCCGCATCGCCTCGACCCGGCGCGGGGTGAAGGCGCCGGCGGTCAGCCGCCGCAGCCGGGTGTGGTCGGCGCCGTAGCGGGTGGTGAGGTTGTCCATCAGCACCCAGCCGATGAGCGGGAAGTCCGCGCCGATCCGGCCCTCGGCGAACGCCGCCCAGTGCCGGCGCGGGTCCTTGGACAGGCGGTGGTCGGCCAGGGCCAGCCGGGCGACGTCCTGGCCGGTGATCGACCAGGCCGGTACGCCACCGGGCAGTTCGATCCGGGCGACCGGGCCGTTCGCCCGGATCCGGGCGCCCTCCGCGTGGATGTCACGTCCGGCTCGGTCGATGACGACGGGGGCGGGGAGTGACACGGAAGCCTCCAGGCGGTCGGAGCGGGGCGCGGGCGGAGTCAGGGAGTCGCCGGGTCGCGGGGCCACGCGGCAGCGGGGCCAGGGCCGTTGACCGGCCCTGTCGAGGCTGGCACCCGCGCGGGGTGCCCGCATCTCCCGGCTTGCGGCGTCCCCCCGCCCGGCGGCGGGGCGGCCGCCCAGCGCAATCGGGAAGATGCGGCGGCCGACGGCCCGGTGTGACGCTGGCCGTCACCGGGCCGTGGTGATCGCGGCCGGGAACCGCCGGATAAGGAGAGAGCCATGTCCGCCACTCCCCCGCCCACCGCCGCCGACGTCGCCGCGCTGCGCGCCGTCCCGGAACTCATCATCGCGGCCTGGGCGCGGCACGACGCCGACGGCTTCGCCTCGGTCTTCACCGACGACGCGACACTGATCCTGCCCGGGGACGTCTACCTGACCGGCCGCGAGCAGATCCGCGCCTTCATGGCGCAGGCGTTCGCCGGCCCGTTCAAGGGCACCCAGGTCACCGGTGAGCCGCAGTCGGTCCGCCCGCTGGCCGACGACGTGGCCGTCCTGGTCACCAAGGGCGGCGTACTGGCCCCCGGGGACACCGAGGTGACGCCCGAGCGGGCGATCCGGGCGACCTGGGTGCTGGCCAGGCAGGGTGCCGACTGGCGGATCGCCTCGTACCAGAACACCCCCGTCGCCGCCTGAGCCCGGAGCCGGAGCGGCGGGGCCGTCGCCTGTTCTCCCCTCGGAGACCGCGCGGCGGCCCCGGCTCCGCACCGACCGCCGGCCCTCCCCCGGCGGCCCGGCCGATCGACGCTCCGGGGCGCCGCGCGGCCGGTACAGTGCCGTGCGGGACGGTGCCGTACGGCTGCGGCACCCCCGCACGGACCGGCCGGTACGCCGGCCGCCACCCCTCCGGCGCCGGCCCGGGTCGGCGCACGGTCCCGCTGAGAGGACTCGGATGCGTCCCTTCCGTATCGACATCCCGCAAGAAGCCCTCGACGACCTGGACCGCCGGCTCGCGGCCACCCGCTGGCCCGGCGAAGTCCCCGGCGCCGGCTGGCGGCGCGGCGTGCCGCTCGGCTACCTGAAGGAACTGGCCGAGTACTGGCGCACCGGCTTCGACTGGCGCAAGGCCGAGGCGCACCTCAACTCCTTCCCGCAGTTCCTGACCGAAGTCGACGGCGTGGACGTCCACTTCCTGCACGTCCGCTCGCCCGAGCCGGACGCCCTGCCGCTGGTCGTCACCCACGGCTGGCCCGGCTCGGTGGCGGAGTTCCTGGACGTGATCGGCCCGCTGACCGATCCGCGGGCCCACGGCGGCGATCCCGCCGACGCGTTCCACCTGGTCATACCCTCGCTGCCCGGCTACGGCTTCTCCGGCCACCCCCGGGAGGCCGGCTGGGACACCGCCCGGGTCGCCCGGGCCTGGGCCGAGCTGATGCGCCGGCTCGGCTACGACCGGTACCTCGTCCAGGGCGGCGACTGGGGCATGCCGGTCTCGCTGCAGCTGGGCCTGGCCGACCCGGAGCACGTGGCCGGCGTCCACCTCAACATGCTCGCCACCTTCCCGCCGCAGGACCCGGCCGAGTTCGCGCGGCTGGACCCGGCGGACCGGGCCCGGCTGGAGTTCGCCGGGTACTTCGAGCAGGACGGGGCCGGCTGGCGGAAGATCCAGTCCACCCGGCCGCAGACCCTCGCGTACGGCCTGACCGATTCGCCGGTGGGCCAACTCGCCTGGATCGTCGAGAAGTTCATGGAGTGGACGGCGGCCGGGACGGTTCCCGAGGACGTCGTCGACCGGGACCGGCTGCTGACCGACGTGGCGATCTACTGGTTCACCGCCTCCGCCGGCTCCAGCGCCCAGCTCTACTACGAGTCCAACCGGCTGGACGCCGACTTCCTCCGCACCTGGGCCGGCCCCTGGCCGCTGTCCGCACCGGTCGGGGTGGCGGTGTTCCCCGAGGACGCGGTCCGGCCGATCCGGCGCTGGGCCGAACGGATCCTGCCGACCCTCGCCCACTGGTCCGAGTTCGACCGCGGCGGGCACTTCGCCGCCCTGGAGCAGCCCGGGCTGTTCGTCGACGACGTCCGGGAGTTCGCGCGTCGGGTCCGCTGAGCGGACCGTTCACGGAGTCGCCCGGCACCGGGAGTCCGGTGCCGGGCGCGGCCGTTCCGGCGGGCGGCCGTACCGGCGGGCGCGGCTGTTCCGGCGGGCGGCCCGTTCCGATCGGCCGCCGACGGCTCAGTTCCGGCCGGAGAGCTCCGGAGCGCCCGCGTGGGCGCCGGCCGGGGGCGGGACGGGCCGGCGGGCGGCGCGCAGCACCCGCAGCAGGGTGCGCGGGTGCATCAGCGACTGCGGGGTGGCCACCAGTCCGGCGATCCGCACCAGTGCCTCGGTGATCCGGGGATCGTGGACCGCCGCCCGCTGGGCCAGCGCGGCGTAGCGGTTGACCAGATGGGTCTGCGGGGTGCGGCGGCCCGCGACGCCCGGGTAGCCCAGGTCGGTCACCGCGGCGAAGGACCAGGGGGCCCGGATCTCCCGCGCGACGTCGCGGAAGTAGGCCCGGGGGTTCGGCAGCCGCCGCCCCGCGGTGTGCCGCCGCAGCACCAGGGCCTGCAGCGCGGCGGAGGTCATGCCCTGGGCGTAGGCCGGGTTGAAGCTGCACACCGCGTCGCCCAGGACGACCAGCCCGGCGGGGAAGCGCTCCAGCCGGTGGTAGTCCCTGCGGACACTGGCCGGGAAGCGGAACCGCACGGGCTCGTCGAGCGGTTCGGCGTCGCGGATCGCCTCGTGGATCTCGGGGACGGGCAGCGAGCGGACGAAGGCGTGGAACCCCTCGGGGTCGACGGGCGGGTGGTCGCCCACGATCCCGGTCACCGACAGCTCCACCCGGTTGTCCTCACCGGGCACCCGGTAGAAGAAGGCCCCGCGCGGGTGCGAGGGCGTGGCGGCGGGGATGATGGCGATGTCGCTGCCGAACGGATCCCCCTTGAGGCGGTAGTGGCGGGTGGTGTACGCCAGGTCGATCTCGATCCGCTCCTCGGGGGGCGCCTCGTACCCGAGGTCGGCCAGCCAGCGCGGGGTGCGCGAGCCGCGGCCGGTGGTGTCGACGACCAGGTGCGCGGAGAGCGTGCGCTCCGTGCTCCCGGGGGCGCGCCGCTGCACCCGGACCCCGGTGACCCGGCGCCTGGTGGTGTCGGTCACCGGGGCGATGACGTCGTGTTCCTCCAGGAACGTCACCTCCGGCAGCGCCCGTACCCGCTCGCGCAGATGGTGTTCGAGTACCGGCCGGGTGGCGGGTACGGACGGCAGGCCGGTGTGCGCCGGCCGCAGCCGCAGCCCGTTGAAGTACCAGCGGATGTCGGCGCTGAAGTCGCCGGGCCGCACCCCGGCGGCGACCAGTTCGTCGGTGAGGCCGGGGAACAGCGACTCCATGATCTGGTGGCCGCGGGCGACCAGCCCGTGGGCGTGGTTGCCGTGCGGGACGCCGCGCCGCGGCCCGCGGACGCCGAGGATCCGGTCGCGTTCGACGACGACGACCCGGGGATAGGACTCGGCGAGCACCCTCGCTGCCAGCAGGCCTGCGATGCTTCCGCCGAGAACCACGGCGCATTCGTCGGTACGGGTGCCCATGACGGTCCCTTCTGTCGGGTGTGGGACGGGTGGCGGTCCCCGTGCTGGTGCGCCGCCGCGCTGTCGGCCTTCGCCCGGAGCGCGCGTGCGCGCGGGTCCGCGGCACCCCCGCCCGGTGCCGCGGACCCGGTGGCGCTTTCGGTCAGTGCCCGGTCAGTGCCCGGTCGACCGGAACTGGCCGGGCGTGCGGCCCGGACCGGCCGGGCCGCGGTAGGCCTGGGCGAGGTCGAGCCAGGCGTCGGCGTCCTCGCCACGGGCCGTCAGGGCGAGGTCGTCGCGGTGCCGGCGCCTGGTCACCAGCAGGCAGAAGTCGACGGCGGGTCCGCTGACGCGCTGCTCCGCGTCGGCGGGGCCGAACTCCCACCGGGCGCCCGACGGAGCGGTGATCTCGAAACGGAACGTTGTCTCCGGCGGCGTGAGCCCGCGGGCCTGGTAGCCGAAGTCCCAGGTGCGGACGGCGAACTCGACCAGGTAGCGGATCCGGTCGGTGTGCTCGCGGCGCTCCCCGAGCGCGTCGGCGATGTCCTGGCCGTGGCCGAACAGTTCCATCATGCCGGCGGCGGCGAGGACGGGGGCCGTCAGCGGGCGGACCAGCCACGGCAGCGGCCGGTCCGCCGGAACGGCCGCCAGGGCCTCCTCGGCGGCCCGGCGCTCGGTCTGCCAGCTCTCCAGCAGGAGCTTCGGCGCCTTCGCCAGGTAGGGCTTGAGGGCCTGCTGCACCGCGCCGTCCATGTCCTGCCCGATGCCGGCGGCGACCGCCCGGAAGGCCTCGGGGTCGCCCGCCGCGAGTCCGGCCAGCCTGAAGGTGGCCGTGAGGTGGGCGACCTGGTGGGCGACGGTCCAGCCGGGGGCCGGCGTGGGGCGTGCCCAGTCGGCTTCGGGCAGGTTCGCCACCAGCGCGTCGACGGCCTCGCCGTCCAGCACCAGCGCGGAGATCACGTCCTGTCGGTCGACCATGCCTCTTCCTTCCGTTGAGCGGAACCCGGCCGGATGCCCGGCGCACTCCCAATCCGCCTCGAACCATGGCGAGTTGGGCGAATCCAGTATCTGCTCCCGGAGATCGGCGGGCTTCTCCGCCCGTGCTCTGCCACCGGCCGCCCCCGCGCCCCCGTCACCCGCGCCCCCGTCACTCGGAGGCCGCGCCGAGCGCCGGGGCCGCGAGCCGGCTCCGGCGGCTGATGTACCAGGCGGCCGCGCCGCACAGCAGCGCCAGCACGGAGACCGCCAGCAGGACGTCGGAGGCCGAGGACACCAGGCCCGCCAGCAGCAGCGGCCCGCACAGGCCGCCCAGCCGGTTGAAGAAGGAGACCCAGCCGGTGGTCCGGCCGCGCCGTTCCGGATCGGCCAGGTCGGCCGCGATCGGCAGGAAGATCGCGGCCATCGAGTTCACCGAGAACAGCGCCGCCACCAGCGCGCCCGCGCAGATCCAGCCCACCTGGGCCACCGCGCCGCTGGCGGTGAGCGCCAGCAGCAGCACGGCGGTGACGGTGGCCAGGCCCGCCGCCATGCTGGTCGGGCCGAACCGGCGGTAGCCCAGCATCAGCAGCAGGGCGCACGGGACCATCACCACCGCCGCCACGGTCAGCATCAGGTTCGCGGTGCGCACCGGCACACCGCCGATCCGGGCCAGGCTCGGCACCCAGGTGGTGAGGCCGAAGGTGAGCAGGCCGATCAGGGTGGCGAACGCCCGCTGGAGGCCGTGGGTGAGGGCCCGCGCGGACCGTGAGTCCCGCCGCGGGACCGGTGCGCTCCGCGCCGCCGGGGCGGAGAGCGCCACGTAGTCGGGAACGAAGGGCGTCAGCACGGCCAGCACGGCGCCGGTGGGGGCGCCGATCAGCCAGAGGATCCGCCAGCCGAACACCGGCTCCAGCCACAGGGCCGAGCCGGCGGCGATCAGGTAGCCGACGGCGGTGGCGACGACGGAGAGCGCCACCACCACCGAGCCGCGGACCCGCCCGCCGACCGCCTCGGTGAGCAGGGTGATCAGCAGCGGGGCGAGGCCGCCGACCGCCAGGCCCATCAGCCCGCACATCAGCAGGTTCCCGCGGAAGGTGGGCATCGAGCCGCACATGCTGGTGGCGGTGAAGCCGAGGGTGGCGATCAGGTAGGAGCTACGGCGGCCGATCCGGTCGGTGAGCACGCCGAACAGCAGCGCCCCGGCCGCCGTCCCGGTCAGTCCGCAGACCGCCAGCAGGGAGGCCGTCCGGGGGTCGAGGCCGTAGTCGGCCCGCATGCCGGGGATGACGAAGCCCAGCGTGGAGGTCTTGCTGATGTCGACGGTCAGGGCGGCCGTACCGATGACGGCGATCAGCAGCCGGCCGCGCCGGCCACCACGGAGTTCGGTCGGGGCCGAGCGCGGCCGTCCGCGCAGGGCGGCGCCGGCCACCACGAGCAGCAGTCCGGCGAAGGCGGTGAACATCTCCGGCATCTCCGCCAGCGGCATGCCGTCGAGCTTCCGTCCGGCGTCGGCCGGGGCGTGCGCCATCTCCATCGGCATCGGCATCGGCATCGGCATCGCGGGGTCCATGGCGAAGGCGTGGTGGAAGGCCAGTGCGGAGGAGACCAGCACGATCGCACTGCCCGCGTACAGGAGCATCGCGGCGCCGAGGGGTCTGGAGAACACGGGGCGGCCTTTCGGTCGGGGGCGGCGGTCGCGCCGGGTGACTGGGAAGCTACGCCGGGCGTCCTGAGGGCCGCTTCTCGCAGTGTGCTGGGATCGGGAGTTGTGGACCCGCGACCGGTTCCGGCACCACGGCGTTTTGGTTGACTGGGGACATGAGTCCGCGTCGCTCGGATCCCCGTGCCCGCCCGGGGCTGGTGACCATCGCCGCCCGGCTGCTGGCGGAGGAGGGGCCGCAGGCACTGTCCACCCGCCGCATCGCGAGCGAGGTCGGCACCTCGACGATGGCCCTGTACACCCACTTCAACGGAATGCGCGGGCTGGCGCGGGCCATCGTCCACGAGGGGTTCGCCCGGCTCCAGCAGCACTTCACCCAGGTGCGGCCCAGTGACGACCCGGTGTGCGACCTCGCGCTGCTGGGCCGCGCGTACCGGTGCAACGCGCTGGCCAACCCCCACCTGTACGCGGTGATGTTCGGCGGTTCCTCGCTGGCCGGGTTCTCGCTCGACGAGGAGGACCGCCAGTACGGCCGCTACACGCTGGCCGGTGTGACCGAGTGCGCGGCCCGGTGCGTCGGGGCGGGCCGGTTCCGCCCGGCGGACCCGGAACTGGTGGCGCACCAGATGTGGTCGGCGGTGCACGGCCTGGTCGTCCTGGAGCTCGGCGGCTACCTGATCGAGCCCTGCGACGCCGACCGCCTGCTGGAGGCGCAGCTGGTGGGGCTGATGGTCGGTGTCGGCGACACCCGGGAGGCCGCCGCCGGATCGGTGGCGGCCTCGGCCCGGCGGCTGCGGGAGGAGGTGGTACCGGTGGTGGACGCGGCGGGGCCGGAATAGTCCGGCGACGGGTGCCCGCGCTCCTTGCGGACCGCTTTCTCCCGTCGTGCTCTTGCCGTTCGGAACGTCTTGGTGGAGAAGGGCCGCTGCGCTAGCTTCTCGAACAGGAGGCATTGTCCGCCATCCGCCAGGAGAATTCGGGGAGTGTGGGAGAGCATGCAGCCGAAGACCTACGAGTACGATCCGGCCGTGTTCGACTTCGCCGCGGCGGTGCGGTCGATCTACCGGACCGAGGACCTGAGCGCGTTGCGGCCGGAGGCCCCGATGGAGCTGCTCACCTGGCGGACCGACCAGTCCACGGAGTTCCACGCCGCCTTCTACCGGGAGTTCGAGCCCAGGCTCCGGGACCTGTACCGCGGCTTCGTGAAATCCTTCGTGCCGGACGTGCTCGGCACCGACGAGTTCTGCTTCCAGCGCGTTCCCACCTTCCGGATCCATTTCCCGGGAAATGTCGCGGTCGGCGAGTTCCACAAGGACGGCGACTACCACCACGCCGACGGCGAGGTGAACTTCTGGCTGCCGCTGACCCGGGCCTGGGGGACCAACTCCGTGTGGGTCGAGCGGGAGCAGGGGTCGGAGGACTACGCGGCGACCGAACTCGACGTGGGGCAGCTGCTGGTCTTCGACGCGGTCGGCTGGAACCACGGGAACAAGGTGAACGACACCGACTCGACCCGGGTGAGCTTCGACTTCCGCTGCATCCGGCTCGCCGACTATCGCGCCTCGGACCTGCGGACGGTGGACGCCGGCCGGGGGCTGTGGATCGGGGACTACTTCGACGTCTTCTGACCGGTTCCGCTCCGGCGCCGCCGGCCCCGCGTCCGTGACGCGGGGCCGGCGGCGCACCGGCGCGGTCATCCCAACTGGCGGCCCAGCGGCGTCAGGTCCAGGTAGTTGTGGACGGCGAGGAGGATGTCCAGCCCGCGCGAGAAGGTCGAGTAGGTGTGGTAGACCTCCTCGCCGTCCCGCAGGAAGACGCTGACCGCGGGGAGTTCGTGGCCCCAGATGTCCCAGGGGCCGACGGCGGCCTCGTGCTCCTCCCTGGTCCGGAAGTTGATCAGGAGCGGGGTCACGGACTCGTCCAGCGTGGCGTGGAAGTCGTAGTTGAAGCGGCTCCCGTACGACGAGTAGTACGGGATGTCCCAGCCCATCCGCTCCTTGTACCGGCGGATCTTCTCCTGCGGCGCGCGGGAGACCAGCACCAGCGTGGTGTCCCGCTCGTGCAGGTGCGGCAGGTACCCGATCTCCCGGATCTGGAACCGGCAGCTGGGGCAGCCCTCCTCCCACTCCGGGTCGAACATCACGTGATGGACGATCAGTTGCCGGCGCCCCTCGAAGAGGTCGGCCAGGGACGCCTTGCCGTCGGGGCCCTCGAAGACGTAGTCCTCCTCGACCCGGACCATCGGCAGCCGCCTGCGCTCGGCGCTCAGCGCCTCCCGGGCGTGCGTGAACTCCTTCTCCCTGACCAGGAACTCCCGGCGGGCGGCGAGCCACTCCTCCCGCCCGACGACCCGGGGGAGCTCCGACTGCGGTTCCGTGTCCATGGTGCCGTTCTTCCTCTCGTGCGGTGCGGTGTTCCGTACTGCCGTGCTCCGTACTGCCGTGCTCCGTGCCGCGGTGTTCCGCGGCGCTCTGCTGCGGCGGGTCATTCCACGGCCGTGGCGGTCGGTGCGGGCGACTCCTCCGCCGCCGGGGACACCGCCCCGGCCGCGGAGCGCGACCCGAGCGCGCCGAGCGCCAGCACACCGAGGGCGGCGACCAGGACGGCACTGACCACGGCGGCGGCGTTCAGGCCCGAGGTGAACGCGTCGCGCGCGTGCTCGAGCAGGCGCGCGCCCGCGTCCCCGGACAGCCGCCCGGCCTCCTGCGCGGCGGCCTCGACGCTCTGCCGGACGTCGGGGAGCGCGCCGTCCGGGGCCCCGGACGGGCTGAAGCCGTCCATCCGGGCACCGTAGACGGCGGCTCCTATGCTCCCCAGCGCGGCCACCCCCAGCGAGATGCCGAAGTCGCCGCTGGTCTGCGAGAGCGCCGCCGCCGCCCCGGCGTTCGCGGGGGGCACGGAACCCACCACGAGGTCCTGGCCGAGCGCGCCCACGAACCCGATCCCGAGGAAGACCAGGATGATGCCGCCCACCAGCTGGGACAGCCCGTCCGAGGTGTCCAGGACGGCGAGCAGCGCGAAGCCGACCGCGGCGAGGCCCATGCCGGCGGCGATCACCACCCGGGGGGTGAACCGGCGTGCGGCGAGCGGCGCCAGCATGCTCCCGACCACCATCGCCAGCGAGGACGGGACGAGCCACAGGCCCGCGTGCAGCGGGGTGAACCCCTCGACCGACTGCAGGTACCGGCTGATCAGGAACATCACCCCGCCCTGGGTGGCCACCCCGAGCATCAGGATCACCAGCGCCGCGGTGAACGCGAGCCGCTTGAAGAGCCGGACGTCGAGGAGCGGGTCGGCGAGCCGGCGCTGCCGCGCCACGAACACGGCCCCGAAGGCCAGGCCGGCGACGGCCGCGGCCGCGCCCAGCGGCTGGACCCCGTCCCGGGCCATGTCCTTGATGCCGTAGACCAGGGGAAGCATCGCCAGCAGGGACAGGGCGACGCTCAGCGGGTCCGCGCCGCGGACCTGCGGGGAGCGGTACTCGGGCAGGAACACCGGACCGACGGCCAGCAGCAGCACCATCACCGGGATGGCCAGCAGGAAGACCGAGCCCCACCAGAAGTGGCTGAGCAGCGCGCCGCCGATGACCGGCCCGGCGGCCGCGCCGCCCATGAAGCAGCTCATCCACACCGCGAAGGCCATGCCGCGCTGCCGCGGGTCCTGGAACATGTTGCTGATCAGCGCCAGCGTGGAGGGCATCAGGGTGGCCCCGGCGACGCCCATCGCGGCGCGCGCCGCGATCAGCATGCCCGGGCTGGTCGACCAGGCGGCCACCGCCGAGGCGATCCCGAAGGCCACCGCGCCGTACAGCAGCAGCTTGCGGCGGCCGACGCGGTCACCCAGCGTGCCCATGGTGACCAGGAAGCCGGCCGTCAGGAAGCCGTACACGTCGGTGATCCACAGCTGCTCGGTGGCGCCGGCCCCGAGGTCGTCGGTCAGGCTGGGCAGCGCCAGGTAGGTCACGCTGAGATCCAGCGCGAGCAGGAGTGTGGGCAGGGCGAGAACCGCCAGGCCCGTCCACTCGCGGCGCCCCGCTCGCGGCGGGGAGGCCGCGGTCGTCGGCGAGGTCATGGGTACGTCCTCCAGAGTCGGGTTGTACGGGACGGGACCGCCCCCGGAGGGCGTCCGTCACCCCGGGGTCGGAGCCGCGGCCTGCGATCCGACATCCGCTTCGCTATCGTCGTCCACGAAGTTCCGGAACAGGCCGCGGAGGACGTGCGTGAAGTACATGCTGCTGATCTACAGCGACCCGGTGGTGTGGGAGGCGCTCACGGAGGCGGAGCGGGCCTCGCTCGGCCCCGAACACGCGGCGCTGATCGGCGAACTGGAGGCGTCCGGGGAGTGGGTCGGCGGCTCGGTGCTGGCTCCCCCGGAGCGGAGCCGGGCGGTGCGGGTCCGCAACGGCGCGGTGCAGGTCGTGGACGGTCCGTTCGCCGAGGTCAAGGAGCACCTGGCGGGCTACGACATCGTCGACTGCGACGGCATGGAGCGGGCGGCGGAGATCGCCGCCCGCATTCCCGACGCCCGGCTGGCCCGGGTGGAGATCAGGCCCATGGTGGGGCCGGAGGCGTGACCGGAGGGGCCCGGCGGCCCTTCCCTCAGGCGGGCACCGGGAGCCGTCGCCGCGGCTTCCGGTCCAGCCAGAGCTGCACGAGGACGAGGTTGACCATCCAGCCGAGCCAGCGCGCGACCTCGAACAGGTAGTCGAGCGGGACGGGCGCTCCCGTGTGGACCATGACGTCGACCATGGCGCGGCCCCACAGCACGCCGGCGGCGAGCGCGAAGCTCCGCAGCATCCACCGGCGGTGCTCGGCCCAGCGGTGCCGGCGGGCCGCCACCGTCCCGGCCACCGTGGTCGCGATCCACAGCAGCGCCTGGAGCGCGATCCCGATGTCGCCGCGCCACTCGGGCATCAGCGGCATGATCACCAGCGCGGTGACGGCACAGGGCAGGGCGCCGGCGTACACGTAGAGCCGGCCGCTGAGCCGGTGCACCCGCGGGCGGGTCCGCCGCAGCCCGGGCCACAGCTGGAGCACGACGGTGACCAGCGCGATCGACCCGAAGGCGATGTGCGCCACCAGGACCGCGTAGTGCCACGGGACCTGGGGGTCCAGGTTGATGCGCGCCTTCGCCGGATCGAAGCGCAGGTAGGGCGGGAGCTCGTCGACGAGGAAGAGCCCGACGAGCAGGGCGAGCAGCGCGGCCCACCGGCGGGCGGACGCCCGCCCCGCGCCCCGCCCGCCGTCCGCGCCCCCTCCGCCGGACTCGTCCCGCCCGCCGGAGTCGCGGCGCCGGCCGGACTCGGGGAGCGCGGCGGTGGCGGTGCTGTCGGTCTGCTGAGCCATGGGTGTCCTTCCCCGCCCGGGTGACGAATGGCCGCCAGCTTCACAAACCGAGCGGCCGGACGGCACCTCCCGGCTTGCTGTCCCTCCTGCGCAATCCACGAGAAGACAGGGGCCGCTGCGACGGACGACGATGCGTCTGGAGCCGATCGGGGCGACGGGCGAGGAGGGACGGCTGTGCTGGACGGTGTCGGGGACCGGTCGGGTCCGCAGCGTCCGGGGTCCGGTCGGATCGATCTCATGGTTCGTCAACTCACCTGTACGCTGACGGAGTTCGTCGAACGAACCCCCGGGCCTCGACGTGCCGCCGCGTGGCCGTCCCGGTCACCGCGCCGGTCCGCGCCCACGTGCGGAGGCTTCGCCGAGAGCCGCCGGGGAGACAACTCCGCCCACTGTTTCCGGAGGTAGTACGTGAGTGATGTGACGGATCCCGGAGGTCTCGCCCCGGCCCGGGCCGACGGGACGGTCGTCCGCCCCGAGGACACCCGGTACAGCAGCCTGACCATCGGCCACAACCAACGGTTCGTCGGCCGCCCCGACTCGGTGCGCGTGGTGCACGGCACCAAGCAGGTCGTCGCCGTCGTCGAGGAGGCGGTGCGGGCCGGGAAGCGGATCGGGGTGCGCAGCGGCGGCCACTGCTTCGAGGGCTTCACCTTCGCTCCGGAGGTCGAGACGCTGATCGACCTGTCGCTGCTGGACGAGGTCCGCCACGACCCGGAGCGCCGGGCCTTCGCGATCGGTCCGGGCGCCACGCTCGGGCACGTCTACCGCACCCTCTTCAAGGAGTGGGGTGTCACCCTGCCGGCCGGGGCCTGTATGGACGTCGCGATCGGCGGGCACCTGACGGGCGGCGGCTACGGCCACCTCTCCCGCCGGGACGGCCTGGTGGCGGACCACCTGTACGCGGTGGAGGTGGTGGTCGTCGACGAGAAGGGCAGGGCCCGCACCGTCGTCGCCACCCGCGAGGAGGGCGACCCGAACCGGGACCTGTGGTGGGCGCACGCCGGTGGCGGGGGCGGCAGCTTCGGCGTCGTCACCCGGTTCTGGCTGCGCAGCCGGGGCGTGCGCTCCGACCGGCCGGCGGACCTGCTGCCGAAGGCCCCCGGCAACGCGCGCCGGCGGACGGTGATGTACTCCTGGGACGGCATGGACGAGGCGTCGTTCGGCACGCTGATCCACAACTACGGCACCTGGTACGAGCGGAACAGCGAGCCCGGCACGCCGGCCTGCGACATCTGGGGGGTCCTCCAGCTCTTCCACCGCTCGGGGGGCATGCTCGGCCTGATCTCCGTCATCGACGACGCGCTCCCAGGCGCGTCGGAGCGACTGAACACCCATGTCGACTTCCTCACCGCCGGGGTCGGCGCCACGCCCGTGATCGACACCGACCAGGTCATCCCCTGGATGTCCCCGCAGAACTGGCCCTACGAGCCGTCCGGGAACTACAAGCACAAGGCCGGGGACCTCCGCAAGGGGTACACGGACGAGCAGATAGCGGTCATCTGGAGGTACCTGAGCAGCACCGACTACCACAACCCGGCCGCGAACCTCGGCCTCTCCGGGTTCGGCGGCCAGGTCAACGCGCTGCCCGCCGACGCCACCGCCACGGCCCAGCGGGACGCGATCGTGAAGGCCGTCTACTCCACCGGGAACTGGGAGGGGGGCTCGGGCGCCGAGCACCTCGACTGGGTCCGCTCCTTCTACCGCGACGTCTACGCCGCCACCGGCGGCGTCCCGCTCCCGGACGAGCGGAACTCCGGGAGCTACATCAACTACCCCGACGTCGACCTGCTGGACCCGAAGCTGAACGACTCCGGGGTCTCCTGGACGACGCTGTACTACCGGGACAACTACGCCCGGCTGCAGGCGGTCAAGAAGCGGTACGACCCCGGGAACGTCTTCCGCCACGCGATGTCGGTGGAACTCCCGTCCTAGCGCGTTCCGGCCGGGCGGTTCGCGCCGCCCGGCCGGGGCCGGCCCCCCGGGGTGACCTCCGCGCCGATTCCCGTGACAGCCGATTCCCCTGAAAGGACGTGGAGTTGAGCACCATCGGTACGGTTCGTGGAGGCATCGGAACCCGGCTTCCGGCCCTCACCCGGCGCCCCGTCGCGGCACCGGGCCGGGACGGTCCGGGCGCCTCGGCCGACGAGATAGCGCACTGGCTGTCCGCCCGGGTGCGGGCCGACCGCTTCCGGGTCGAGCGCATCCCGTTCGACCGGCTCCGCGGGTGGTCCTTCGCCCCGGACACCGGCGACCTGGTGCACGACAGCGGGCGCTTCTTCTCGATCCAGGGCGTCGAGGTGGAGACGGCCGACGGCCCGGTGCCGACCTGGCGCCAGCCCATCATCGACCAGCCCGAGGTCGGCATCCTGGGGATCATCGCCAAGGACTTCGGCGGGGTGCGCCACTACCTGATGCAGGCGAAGATGGAGCCGGGCAACCCCAACATCGTCCAGCTCTCCCCCACCGTGCAGGCGACCCACAGCAACTACACCGGCGTGCACAAAGGCGCGCCGGTCGCCTACCTGGAGTACTTCCTCGATCCGTCCCGGGGGCGTCCCGTCGCGGACGTGCTGCAGTCCGAGCACGGCGACTGGTTCAACCGGAAGTTCAACCGGAACACGATCGTGCTGGTCGACGAGGAGGTGCCGGTCGCCGAGAACTTCCGCTGGCTGACCCTCGACCGGATCGCCGCACTGCTGCACCGCGACAACCTCGTCAACATGGACGCCCGCACGGTGCTCTCCTGCCTCCCCCTCCCCGTCTCGGGAGCGAGCGGGCTGATCTCCGTGGAGCACATCGAGGGCTGGCTGGCCGCGGAGCGGGCCCGCCGCTCGCTGCGGGTGCGGCGCGTCCCGCTGCGCGACACCGGGGGCTGGATACGGACCGCGCACGCGATCCGCCGGGTGCCGGACCGCCACTTCCGCGTGGTCGCGGTGGCCGTCGAGGCGGGCAGCCGCGAGGTGGCCCAGTGGACGCAGCCGCTGGTCGAACCCGTACGGCTGGGGCTGAGCGCCTTCGTGCTGCGGTACTTCTCGGGCGTGCCGCACCTGCTGGCCCGGGCCGGCGTGGAGGTCGGCTTCCAGGAGATCGCGGAACTCGCGCCGACGGTGCAGTGCACCCCGGAGCACCACCGCGGCCGCCCCCGCGGGCCCCGCCACCACTTCCTGGACGTCGTCGAGAACGCCGCGCCCTCCCGCGTCCGCTACTCGGCCCTCCACTCCGAGGAGGGCGGCCGCTTCCTGAACGCGGTGAGCCGCTACGCCATCGTGGAGGCGGACGGAGCGCAGGCTCCGTCCCAACCACCGCCCGGGTACTGCTGGGTGACACCTGGTCAGCTCTCCGCGCTGGTGACCCGCGGCGGGCGGGTGAACGTCCAGGCCCGCACCCTGCTCTCGGCGCTGACCACGCGCGCCGTCCGGCTCTGATCCCACCGGCTCCGATCCCCCCGCGACGCCGTCCACGGGGTGCGGGACCGCCACCGCGCGACCGGTGGACCCGCCCCCGCCATGCCCCGAATTCCGCTGCCCCGTCCTTCACCAGGGAGAGCACGTCATGACGGACACCACCGCAACGACCGCCGTCCCCGACCGCGCCGAGATCCTCCGCCGGGCGCGCGAGGTGGCGCCGGTCCTGAGGAACAACGCGCCCTGGGGCGACGAGAACCGGCGCCTGTCGAAGGAGACCGTCTCGGTCCTGGCGGACGCCGGCCTGCTCCGCACCCGGATCCCCAGGCGCCTCGGCGGTTTCGAGGTCGACATGCGCACCCAGGCCGAGCTCCTGGTGGAGCTGGCCCGCGCCGACGGCGCGGCGTCCTGGACGGCCGGCGTCTGGTCGATCAGCGCCTGGGTCGCCGCACTGTTCCCGGACGAGGTGCAGGACCGGGTCCTCGCCTCCCCGGACGCCCTGGTCAGCGGCATCATCAGCCCGACGGCCACCGCCGTCCCGGTCGACGGCGGCATCCTCGTCAACGGCTCCTGGAAGTTCAACAGCGGCGTCCAGCACAGCACCTGGGACACCAACGCGGCGGTCCTGCTCACCCCCGACGCGGCCCCCCGGCCCATCATGACGCTGATCCCGGTCTCCGACCTGGAGGTGGTCGACGACTGGCACACCGTGGGGCTGCGCGGCTCCGGCAGCGTCACCACGGTCGCGCGGGACGTCTTCGTCCCCGCGGAGCGCTACATCCCGATGGAGCCGGTCATGATCGGCGGCGGCGGGGCGGGCAGCAACGCCGGCTCGGAGATCTACCGGGCCCCGATCATGCCGACGGCCTGCGCGACGGTGAGCGCGACCGCCCTCGGCCTCGCGATCGCCGCGAAGGACGCCTTCTTCGAGCGCCTCCCCGACCGGCGGATCACCTACACCGACTACACCGACCAGCGCGAGGCGCCGCTGACCCACCTCCAGGTCGCGGAGGCCGCGGTGAAGATCGACGAGGCGGAGTTCCACTGCTACCGCCTCGCGGACCTCGTCGACGCGAAGAACGCCGCCGCCGAGCCCTGGACGCTGGAGGAGCGCGCCCTGGCCCGCCTGGAGACCGGCGCGGTCTGCGCGCGCGTCAAGGAGGCGGTGGACATCCTGGCGACCGCGAGCGGGGCGTCCTCGGTCTACCTGGACGTGCCGATCCAGCGGATCGAGCGGGACGTCCGGACCCTCCACCTGCACGCCGTCATGCACCCGAACACCAACCTCGAACTCTACGGCCGGCTGCTGTGCGGCCAGGCGCCGAACACCCAGTACCTCTGAACCGCCGGTGCGAGCGCGATGCCCGGCCGGAACGAAACGGGAGGCGAACTGTGCTGACGGAGGCCGCGAACGAGGCCGCGCGCCCGGACCTGTCCGCGCCGGTCAGCGAGGCGGGCCGCAGGCTGCTCGGCCTCGTCTCCGAGCAGGTGCCGGCGATCCGCGCCGACGCCGACGTACGGGACCGGACCGGCACCTTCCCGGTCGAGGTCTTCGAACGCTTCGCACGCGCCGGCGTGCTCGGCGGCACCGTCCCGGCGGAGCTCGGCGGGCTCGGCGTGGACCGCCTCCACGACGTCGCCCTGGCGCTCCAGGAGGTGGCCCGGGCCGACGCCTCGACGGCGCTCGCCCTGCACGTCCAGTTCAGCCGGGGCCTGACGCTGGCGTACGAGTGGCGCAACGGCAAGCCGGAGGCGGCGGCGCTCGCCGAGCGGGTGCTGCGCGCCATGGCGACCGGCGAGGCGCGGGTGTGCGGCGCCGTCAAGGACCCCCCGGGCACCGTGACCCGGCTGGAGCCGGACGGCTCCGGCGGCTGGCTGCTCTCCGGCCGCAAGACGCTGGTGAGCATGGCCCCGGTGGCCACCCACTTCTTCGCCTACGCCCTGGTCGAGGCGGACGGCCGCACCTGCCTCGCGGCGCCCCTCGTCGCCCTCGGCACCCCCGGCCTGACCGTCCTGGACACCTGGGACGGCCTCGGGATGCGCGCCTCCGGCACCTGGGACATCGCCTTCGACCGGTGCCCCGTACCGGACGCCGACGTGCTGGTGCGGGGCCCGGTCGGGGAACGCGGCGACGCCGCGCTGGCCGGGCAGACCGTCAGCTCGATCACCATGCTCGGCATCTACCTGGGCGTCGCCCGGGCCGCGCGCGACGCCGCCGTGGAGTGGCAGCGGGAGCGCCCCGGCGCGCCCGCCGCCGTCCGCACCCTCGTCGCCGAGGTCGAGGCCCGCCTGTACGCGGCGCGCGCCACCACCGCCGCGGCCCTGGCCGAGGCCGACGCGCTGACCGCCGGCGTGCCCGATCCGGCCGTGCGCGGCCCCCGGATGATGACCGCGTTCCAGTGCGCGAAGCTGACGCTCAACCGGCTCGCGCCCGACATCGTCAACGACTGCCTCACCATCGTCGGCGGCGCCTCGTACGCGGGGAGTTCGAGCCTGGCCCGGCTCTACCGGGACGTCCGGGCCGGGTGGTTCATGCAGCCCTACACCTACCCCGACGCCGTCGACCACCTCAGCGCGCGGGCGCTGCGCATCGACCGGGACGACGACTACATGAGCACCCGCGCCGCCCGCCCCGCCGGGCGGCGCTGACCCACCGAGGAGGGCGCAGATGACAACGCGGGTATGGGACTACCTTCCGGAGTACCGGAACGAACGCGAGGACCTGCTCGACGCCGTAGAGACGGTGTTCGGCTCCGGGCAGCTGGTGCTCGGCGCGAGCGTGCGCGGCTTCGAGGCGGAGTTCGCCGCCTGGCACGGGCTGGACCACTGCGTCGGGGTCGACAACGGCACCAACGCCATCGTCCTCGGGCTGGAGGCGCTCGGCGTCGGGCCGGGCGACGAGGTCGTCACGGTGTCCAACACGGCCGCCCCGACCGTGGTCGCGATCGACGCCGTGGGGGCGGTGCCCGTCTTCGTCGACGTGCGCGAGGACGACTACCTGATGGACACCGACCTGCTCGAGGCGGCCGTCACCGACCGCACCAGGGCGATCGTCCCCGTCCACCTCTACGGCCAGTGCGTCGACATGGACGCGGTGCTCCGGGTGGCGCGCGACCACGGCCTGGCGGTCCTGGAGGACTGCGCCCAGGCGCACGGGGCACGCCACCGCGGCCGGACGGCCGGCACCATGGGCGACGCCGGCGCCTTCTCGTTCTACCCGACCAAGGTGCTGGGCGCGTACGGCGGCGGCGGGGCCGTGGTCACCCGCGACCCGGACACCGACCGCGCGCTGCGGCGGCTGCGCTACTACGGGATGGAGGAGACCTACTACGTCGTCGACACCCCCGGCCACAACAGCCGGCTGGACGAGGTGCAGGCCGAGATCCTCCGGCGCAAACTGACCCGCCTGGACGCGTACATCGAGGGCCGCCGGAGCGTGGCGCGCCGGTACGAGGAGGCGCTCTCCGACCTCGCCGCCCCCGACGGCCTGGTGCTGCCCCGGACCACGCCCGGCAACGAGCACGTCCACTACCTCTACGTGGTGCGCCACCCGCGGCGCGACCTCGTCCTGAAGGAGCTGCTCCGGCACGACATCGCCCTGAACATCAGCTACCCGTGGCCCGTCCACACCATGAAGGGGTTCCGCCACCTCGGCGTGGGCGAGGGCGCGCTGCCCGTGACCGAGCGGCTCGCCGGCGAGATCTTCTCGCTGCCGATGTACCCCTCGCTGCCCCCGGACCTCCAGGACCGGGTGATCGAGGCCCTGCGCGAGGTCCTGGCCGGGCTCTGACCTCCCGCTCCCCCGCGCCCGCAGCCGCAGCCGCAGCCGTGCCGACGACGATGACGATGGAGGCCCGACGATGACCGACCGGATCGACACCGCGCCGCCCGCCCCGCCCGCCCCACCGCACCCGTGCCGGATCTGCGGCGCGGCGACCGAGGAGTTCCTCGACCTCGGCCGCCAACCGCTCTCCGACGCCTTCCCAGCGCGGACGCCCGTCGCCGACGAGTTCTTCTACCGGCTCCGGGTCGCCCGCTGCACCGCCTGCACCATGGTGCAGCTGGTCGACGAGGTGCCCAGGGAGCGGATGTTCCACGAGGACTACCCGTACTACTCGTCCGGGTCGGCCGTGATGCGCGAGCACTTCGCCCGCACCGCCGGCGAGTTCCTGGCCTCGGAACTGGCCCGCGACAGCGCGTTCGCCGTCGAGATCGGCTGCAACGACGGGGTGATGCTCCGGACCGTCGGCGAGGCCGGCGTCCGCCACCTCGGCTTCGAACCCTCCCGCAAGGTCGCCGAGGTCGCGCGCGCAGCCGGCGTGCGGGTGCGCGGCGACTTCTTCGAGGAGGCGACCGCCGCCGACGTCCGGCGCACGGAGGGGCCCGCCGACGTGATCTACGCGGCCAACACCATCTGTCACATCCCCTACCTGGAGTCCGTCTTCCGCGGCGTCGACGCGCTGCTCGCACCCGACGGCGTGTTCGTCTTCGAGGACCCGTACTTCGGCGACGTCGTCGAGAAGACCTCCTTCGACCAGATCTACGACGAGCACTTCTACCTCTTCACCGCGCGCTCCGTCCACGCGATGGCCGAACGCTTCGGCTTCGAGCTCGTCGACGTCCGCCGACTGCCGGTGCACGGCGGGGAGATCAGGTACACCCTCGCCCGGCCCGGCACCCGGCGCCCCTCGCCGGCCGTGGGCGAGCTGCTCGCCCACGAGGAGGAGCGGCGGCTCGCGGCCCCGGACACCCTGCGCGGCTTCGCCGACGCCGTGGCGGCGGTCCGGGACGACCTGCTCGCACTGCTCACCCGGCTCCGCGACGAGGGCCGCACGGTGGTGGCCTACGGCGCGACCGCCAAGAGCGCGACGGTCGCCAACTACTGCGGCATCGGCCCCGACCTGGTCTCCTTCGTCTGCGACACCACCCCGGCCAAGCAGGGCCGCCTGACCCCCGGAACGCACATCCCGGTGCGCCCCGCCGAGGCGTTCGCCGACCCGTACCCGGACTGTGCGCTGCTCTTCGCCTGGAACCACGCGGACGAGATCATGGCCAAGGAGACCGGTTTCCGCGAGGCCGGCGGCCGGTGGATCCGCTACGTCCCCGAGGTACGCGTCGACTGACCGCGGCCCACCCGGCCGGGGAACGCCCTTCCCCGGCCGGCCCGCGAGGAGAGGAGTGCCATGGACGTACGGGAGTTGGCGGTCGAGGGCGCGCTGGAGTTCACCCCGCGCGTCTTCCCCGACGACCGGGGGGAGTTCCTGTCCGGCTACCAGGAGGCGGACTTCCGCGCGGCCACCGGGAGGACGCTGTTCGCCGTCCGACAGGCCAGCCACAGCCGGTCGCGGAGCGGGGTGCTCCGCGGGGTGCACTACACGGCCACCCCGCCCGGCTGCGAGAAGTACGTGACGTGCCCGCGCGGGCGGGCCCTGGACGTCGTCGTCGACCTGCGGGTCGGGTCCCCGACCTTCGGGCGGTGGGACTCCGTCGAGCTCGGCCCGGACCGGTACCGCGCCGTGTACCTGCCCGTGGGCGTGGGGCACCTGTTCCTCGCCCTGGAGGACGACACCGTCGTGTCCTACCTGCTGTCACGGGAGTACGTCCCGCGCAACGAGCTGGCGCTGTCGCCGTTCGACCCCGCGCTGGCCCTGCCCGTCCCCGAGGCGTCCCGGACGCTCCTCTCGCCGCGCGACCGGGACGCGCCGTCGCTCGCCGAGGCCCGCTCCGCCGGGCTGCTGCCCGACTACCGGGAGTGCCGGCGGGCCGGGTCCGGAGGGCGGTGATCGGCTAGCCTGGACCGCAACGCAGGGGAGGTCCGGGTGGCGGTCGTCGTCGAGGAACTGCTGCGCCGGTCGGCGCCGCGCGCGCTCGGCCTGCTCACCCGCCGCCACCCCACGCAGTTCGACCACTGCGAGGACGCCATGCAGGAGGCGCAGCTCGCCGCGGTCGTGCAGTGGCCGAGGGACGGGGTGCCGGACGACCCGGTCGCCTGGCTCCTCACCGTCGCCACCCGCCGCCTCCAGGACGTGATCCGCAGCGAGAGCGCCCGGCACCGGCGCGAGGCCGTGGTGGTGGCCCGGTCGGCCGCCGGCGAGCCGGCCGTCCCCCCGGCCGACGAGGCCGGCCCCGGCGACACCGACGACACCCTGCGCCTGCTGTTCCTCTGCTGCCACCCCGAGCTCTCGCCGCAGGCCCAGGCCGCGCTGACGCTCCGTGCGGTCGGCGGGCTGACCACCGCGGAGATCGCCCGTGCCTTCCTGGTGCCGGAGGCCACCATGAGCCAGCGGATCCGGCGGGCGAAGCAGCGGGTGAAGGAGGTCGGGGGCGGGTTCCGGATGCCCGTCGGCGAGGAGGGCGCCGCGCGGGTGCAGGTGGTCCTCCAGGTGCTGTACCTGATCTTCAACGAGGGGCACACCGCGTCCAGCGGGTCGAACGTGGTGCGCCCGGACCTGACGGCGTGGGCGCTGCGCCTGGTCCGCGACCTGCACCGCGCCCTGCCGCAGGAGGGCGAGGTGGCGGGGCTGCTCGCGCTGATGCTGCTGACCGAGGCCCGGCGGGACGCCCGCTCCGCACCGGACGGCGCGCTCGTCCCACTCGCCGACCAGGACCGCACCCGGTGGGACCGGGACGCGATCGCGGAGGGGGTCGCCCTGGTGGCCCGGACCCTCGAACGCTTCGGGCCCGGCCCGTACCGCTTGCAGGCCGCGATCGCCGCCCTGCACGCGGAGGCGCCCGGCGTCGCGGAGACGGACTGGCCGCAGATCCTGATGCTGTACCGCATCCTGGAGCGCATCGCGCCGAGCCCGGTGGTCACGCTCAGCCGTTCGGTGGCGACGGCCATGGTCCACGGCCCGCTCGCCGGGCTGGAGGTGCTCGCCGAGGTCGCGGACGACCCCGCGCTGGCGCAGAACCACCGGGTCGACACCGTCCGGGCCCATCTGCTGGAACTCGCGGACCGCCCCGCCGAGGCCGGGGCCGCCTACGAGGCCGCGGCGCGGCGCACCGAGAGCGACCCCGAGCGGCGCTACCTGCTGGCGCAGGCGGAGCGGGTCCGTCAGCCGGGCGGGTCCCGGGGCGGCCCGGCCCGGCGGTGAGCCGGCG
>NZ_LFVW01000853.1:0-3830 GCF_001182915.1 Kitasatospora sp. MY 5-36 | reverse complement strand
CGTCCCGCTGGGGCGGGGAGGCCGGCGGGATCGTGGTGCCGGGCGCCGGCGGCCGCAACGCGGTGCCGTGGGTGATCGGCGGCTCGGTGGCCCTGCTGGGCGGTGCCGTGGTGCTGGTCAGGGCGCTGCGCCGCCGCTGACCTGGCGCCGGCCGGGCGCGAGCCCGGAGAGCCGCGGGGACTGCCAGGGCCTAGACTGAACGCTCATGAGCAACGACCGCGACGCCCTGCTGGCACAGATCAAGGACAAGGCCGTCGTGCACGGCAAGGTCACCCTCTCCTCCGGCAAGGAGGCCGACTACTACGTCGACCTGCGCCGGATCACGCTGGACGGCGTGGCCGCCCCGCTGGTCGGCCGGGTGATGCTGGACGCGACCTCGCACCTGGAGTACGACGCCGTCGGCGGTCTGACCCTGGGCGCCGACCCGGTGGCCGCCTCGATGCTGCACGCCGCCGCCGCGCGCGGGCAGCAGCTGGACGCCTTCGTGGTCCGCAAGACCGGCAAGGCGCACGGCCTGCAGCGCCGGATCGAGGGCCCGGAGGTCAAGGGCCGCCGGGTGCTGGCCGTCGAGGACACCTCCACCACCGGCGGCTCGGTGCTGACCGCCGTGGAGGCGCTGCGCGAGGCGGGCGCCGAGGTGGTCGGCGTCGCGGTGATCGTGGAGCGCGGCGGCGCGGCCGCCGTCGAGGCCCAGGGCCTGGAGTACGTGACCGCGTACACCCTGGACGACCTGGGTCTCTGACCCCGACCCGCCGGGACGACAACGCCGGGACGACGAACGACCGAGGGCCGGTGCTGTTTCACGTGAAACAGCACCGGCCTCGGCGGGCGCTCAGCCCCGCCGGTGCCGGCCGCCGCCGGCCTGGACCTGGCTCTCCTCGTCGACCTCGGCGCCGACGCCGGCCCGCTTCTTCTTCCGCTCGCGCATGACCTCGATCAGGATCGGCGAGATGGACAGCAGGACGATCAGCAGCACCGCCGGGATCAGGTACTTGTCGATCACCGGGGCGAGCGCGTCACCGAAGAAGTAGCCGATCAGCAGCATGGACTCGGTCCACAGCACGCCGCCGATCACGTTCCAGACGAAGAAGGTCCGGGCGGGCATCTCCAGGGTGCCGGCGACCGGGTTCAGGAAGGTGCGGATGATCGGCATGAAGCGGGCCAGCACGACGGCCTTGCCGGAGCCGAACTTGTTGAAGTACTCCTCCGCCTTCACCACGTAGTCGCGGCGGAAGATCTTCGAATCGGGCTTGTCGAACATCTTCGGCCCGACCTTGGCGCCGATCAGGTGCCCGAGCTGGGCACCGGCGATCGCCGCGATCGGGCAGCCGATCAGCAGGACGGCGATCGGCAGCTTGGCGCCGTCACCGAGCACCGAGGAGGCTGCGTTCGAGGCGGCGACGCCCGCGAGGATCAGCAGCGAGTCACCCGGGAAGAAGAAGCCGACCAGCAGGCCGGTCTCCGCGAAGATGATCGCGATCAGCCCGATGGCGCCGAGGGACGAGATCAGGGATTTGGCGTCGAGCAGGTTGACGGCCAGCTGGTTGTAGTCCACGGGCGCAGGATAGCGGGCGCACCTTGCCGGCGACGCGGGCGTACCGTGCCGACGGCGCCCGGCCGGGACCGGTTCCGGCCCCCGCCGGGGCCGCCCGGGTGCCGCCGTGCGCTCGTACCGTGCGACGTTCCGCATGGCGGGCTCCTGCTGACCCGCGGGCACGAGTCTGGGAAGATGGCACAGGCGTCCGGTCCGCGGTGGCACACCACCCTCATGGCCGTACCGCGCAGGTCGCCGCGAACGTGCCGGAGAGCCACCACCGCAACGCCGCGCGTCGGCGGGCCGGCACGGAGTCGTCACGAAGGCGTACACAGCGTCGGACAGCACCGTCCGTACGCCGCAACCCGACAGGAGCGGATCGCATGCCCATCGCAACTCCCGAGGTCTACAACGAGATGCTCGACCGGGCCAAGGCGGGCAAGTTCGCCTACCCGGCCATCAACGTCACGTCGTCGCAGACCCTGCACGCCGCGCTGCGTGGTTTCGCCGAGGCCGAGAGCGACGGCATCATCCAGATCTCGACCGGTGGCGCGGAGTTCCTGGGCGGCCAGCACAGCAAGGACATGGTGACCGGCGCGGTCGCGCTCGCCGAGTTCGCCCACATCGTCGCCGCCAAGTACGACGTCACCGTCGCGCTGCACACCGACCACTGCCCGAAGGACAAGCTGGACGGCTACGTCCGCCCGCTGCTGGCGGTCTCCGCCGAGCGCGTGGCCAAGGGCGAGAACCCGCTGTTCCAGTCGCACATGTGGGACGGCTCGGCCGAGACCCTCGCCGACAACCTGGCCATCGCCCAGGAGCTGCTGGCCCAGGCCGCCGCCGCCAAGATCATCCTCGAGGTCGAGATCACCCCGACCGGCGGCGAGGAGGACGGCGTCACCCACGAGATCAACGACGAGCTGTACACCACCGTCAACGACGCCGTGCGCACCGCCGAGGCGCTGGGCCTGGGCGAGCAGGGCCGCTACCTGCTGGCCGCCTCCTTCGGCAACGTGCACGGCGTGTACAAGCCGGGCAACGTCGTGCTGAAGCCGGAGCTGCTGCGCGAGCTGCAGGACGCGATCGGCAAGCAGTACGGCAAGACCGACCCGTTCGACTTCGTCTTCCACGGCGGCTCGGGCTCGACCGCCGAGGAGATCGCCACCGCGCTGGAGAACGGCGTCGTGAAGATGAACCTGGACACCGACACCCAGTACGCCTTCACCCGCCCGGTGGCCGGCCACATGTTCGCCAACTACGACGGCGTGCTGAAGGTCGACGGCGAGGTCGGCAAGAAGAACACCTACGACCCGCGCACCTGGGGCAAGCTGGCCGAGGCCGGCATGGCCGCCCGCGTGCGCGAGGCCGCCGAGCAGCTGCGTTCGGCGGGCAAGCGCCTGAAGTGAGGCCCGCGCCCCGCGTAGGACCCGCGCCCCGAGCGTGAGAAACGGGTGCCCCCGGCGGACTCCGCCGGGGGCACCCGTACGTCGGGGGTGTCTACCGCTCTACAGCTCTGCCGCTCTCTACGGCTCTACCGATCTCTACGGCTCTGCCGCTCGACCGCGCTACTGCTTGAGCTCCGCGTACGCCTCCGCGCTGCTGTCCTTCAGGAACTGCCAGCAGCGGGCCTCCTCCTCGGTCTCCTTGATCGCGCCGGCCGCCCGGGCGAGCGCCGCCAGGCAGCGCAGGAAGCCGCGGTTGCCGCGGTGCTCCCACGGCACCGGGCCGTGGCCCTTCCAGCCGTTGCGCCGCAGCGCGTCCAGACCACGGTGGTAGCCGGTACGGGCGTAGGCGTACGACTCGACGTACCGGCCGGCCGCGTAGGCGTCGTCGGCCAGCATCGCCCAGGCGAGGCAGAAGACCGGGAACTCGGCCGCCACCTGGGTCGGGGAGGCCGATTCCTCCGCCAGCATCCGGTAGGGCCGCTCCTCCTCCGGGAGCAGGGTCGGTTCGGGACCGTCGAGAAGATTCCTGTGAATCGCCATGCCCTGAAGTCTGCCACCCGAGACGCAGGGGTCAACCGCCGTCCCGGACGGGCGGCCGCCACGGGCACCGGCACCGCCCGCGGGAAGGTGGACATTCACCCGTTCGCCATGCCAGTGTGAAGATCATGTCTGCAGCCCGATCCGTCGGCAGGCGCACCGCACCGCCCCGGAAGGGCGGTCGCCGACGCCGCCGGCAGCGGCGCAGACCCGGTCCTGGCATGCTCACGGCACTGGTGCTCTCCGTTCTGGTGCTGGGCGCCACGGCGGTCATGCTGAACCGCCCCTCGGCCACCCCGGCCACCACCCCGACC
>NZ_LFVW01000852.1:0-3672 GCF_001182915.1 Kitasatospora sp. MY 5-36 | reverse complement strand
CGCCCGCCAGGCGTGCGACGTCGGCGCGCGCCGCCTCCAGCCGGACCAGCAGCGGTGCGGCGTGCTCCAGCAGCCGCTGCCCGGCCCCGGTCGGGCCGACCGGGCGGCGGAGCAGCAGCGCGGTCCCGAGGTCCGCCTCCAGCGCGGCGATCTGCTGGGAGACCGCGGACTGGGTGTAGCCGAGCTCCCGTGCCGCCTCCGAGAAGGAGGCGAGGCGGGTGACGGTGACAAAGGTGCGCAGCTGCTGCGGGTCCACGGTGGACATCAACCGTTCTGATCGAAGCTTAAGGAATCATCGTTGGCGCTGATCTCGGGTGCGGGGTCAGGATAGCCGCATGACGCATCTGACCCCGCGGGTCGCCCTCGTCGGCGACCGCTCCCCCGCCGTCCGCTCGCACGCCCGGATCCCCGGCCTGCTGGACGCCCTCGCCGAGCACGACCACCTCGTCCTGGACGCCTACTGGATCCCGACCGGGGACGCCGCCGCACCCGGCGCCCTGGACGGCTTCGACGCGGTCTGGCTGCTGCCCGGCAGCCCGTACCGCAGCGAGGCCGGCGCACTGGCCGCCGTCCGGACCGCCCGCGAGCGCGGCATCCCCTTCCTCGGCACCTGCGCCGGGTTCCAGCACGCGGTGCTGGAGTACGCCCGGAACGTCTGCGGCCTGGCCGGGGCCGTGAACGGCGAGGACCACCCGGACGCGGAGCAGCAGGTGATCGTCCCGCTGGCCTGTTCGCTGGTCGGCCACGAGGGGGCCGTCACCGTCACCCCGGGGAGCCTCGCCGAGCGGGTCCTCGGCGCCACCCGCACCCTGGAGCGCTACCACTGCGCGTACGGCCTCAACGGCGCCTACCTGGAGCGGCTGGCCGCGCACGGCCTGCGGTTCAGCGGCGCGGACGAGTCGGGCGAGGTGCGCGTCCTGGAACTGCCCGGCCACCCGTTCTTCCTGGCCTCGCTCTTCCAGCCCGAGCTGTCCGGCGACGGCACCCGGGCGCACCCCATGATCCGTGCCCTGGCCGGCGCCGCCGTGGCGCACGCGGACGCGGACGCGGGCACCCCGGCCGCGACGGTCACAACGGCCTGATCAAACCCCGCACCTGAGCGCGCCTCATGCGCGAGCGCGTCTCACATCGGCAGCGACCGCAGCCGCACCGGCCCCTCCGGCCACCCGGCCCCGACGGCCAGCGGCGCCCACATGGTGCGCAGCGGCATCTCCGCCAGCCGCCCCTCCGGCTGTTCCACCGTCACGCCCTCGGCCACCTCCCGGAAGCCGAGCCCCCGGTAGAACGCGGCCAGCGGCGGGCGGCAGAACAGCAGCGCGTACCGGTGGCCGAGCGTGCGCGCGTGGTCGAGGGCGGCCCCGACCACGGCCTGCGCGAGGCCGCCGTGGCGCCGGTCGGGCGCGACGCAGACCCCGCCGACGCCCATCACGGCGAGGTCGGTGCCGCCCACGGTGAGCGGCAGCGGCACCAGTCCGGTGTGGGCGACGAGCCGGCCGTCGGCGGCCCGGATGCCGAAGTGGATCTCCTTGGGGCGGAAGGTCAGCCCCGTGTACGCGACGCCGTACGGGTCGTCCCCGGGGCCGAGGATCTCAGCCTGCTCGGCACGGCCGTACTGCGCGAGCCGTTCGACCACGGGCGCTCCGACGAGCGGCTGTTCGGCGGGAGACTGTCCGGCGGGAGGCTGTCCGGCGGGAGGCTGTCCGGCGAGCGGCGGCGCGGGCGAGAAACGATCATCCATCCCGCCATGCTCCCCTCCCGCCGGAGCCTTCCACCAGTCCCTTCCCGGCCACTCGGTCCGACGACTGCTCGGGCCGACGGCCGCCGGCCGCCCCGATCGGCCACCGGGCGCCGACCCGGCGTCAGGCCGCCGCGCGCCGCACCAGCTCCGCCCAGACCTCGGCCACCCGCGCCTCCAGCTCCGCCAGGCCGCCGCCGTTGTCGATCACCAGGTCCGCGATCGCCAGCCGCCCGTCCCGGGAAGCCTGCGCGGCCATCCGGGCCCGGGCCTCCTCCTCGGCCATCCCGCGCAGCCGCACCAGCCGGTCCAGCCGCACGTCGTCGGCCGCGTCCACCACCACGACCAGGTCGAACAGCGGCGCCAGGCCGTTCTCGGCCAGCAGCGGCACGTCGTGCACCACGACCGCGTCCGGCGCGGCCGCCGCCTCCAGCTCGGCGGAGCGGGTCCGCACCAGCGGGTGGACGATCGCGTTCAGCGCCTTCAGCCGCTCCGGGTCGGCGAACACGACCGCGCCGAGCGCCGGACGGTCCAGCGAGCCGTCCTCCCGCAGCACCCCCGGTCCGAACTCGGCGACCACGGCCGCCAGACCGTCCGTTCCGGGGGCGACCACCTCGCGGGCGATCACGTCGGAGTCCACGATCACCGCGCCATGCGCGGCGAACAGCCGGGACACCTCGCTCTTGCCCGCACCGATGCCGCCCGTCAGTCCGATCTTCAGCATGGCGTCAGGCTACCGGTGCCCCCTCGAACCCGTCAGCAGAGGCCCGGTCGGCCCAGGCCCGGTCGGCCCGGCTCCGACCCGAACAGGCCCGGCTCCGATCCGAACAGGCCCGGCGAAGCCCGGACCCGGTCGAGCACAGGCCCCGTCAGCCCAGCTCCAGGCTCTCGCCCTCCCCCAGCACCAACAGCTCCGCACCCGTCCCCGGCCCGTCCGGCCCGACCAGCCGGGTCTGCACGGCGAGCCCGATCGGGCTGAGCACCGCCTCGTGCACCGGCACCGCCCGGCGCGGCGAGGCTTCCCGGACGTAGTCGACCACCTCGGAGGCCTTGCTCCAGGGGGCCGCGATCGGCAGCAGCAGGGTCTCCACGGCGTGCGGCGGCACGGTGAACGCGTCGCCGGGGTGGAACAGCCGGCCGTCGAAGAGGAAGCCGATGTTCCGCACCGGCGGGAGGTCCCGGTGGATCTCCGCGTGCCACTCGCCGTGCACCGAGACGCCGAGCCCGCCGACCTCGAAGGCGTCGCCCTCGCCGACCACGCCGACCCGCTGCGCCACGCCGTCCAGCTGGTCGGCGACGGCCCGGTTGGTCCACACCCGCAGCGCCGGGTCGGCCTCCAGCGCGGCGCGCAGCCGGGACTCCTCGAAGTGGTCCATGTGCTCGTGGGTGATCAGGACGGCGTCCACCCCGGCCAGGGCGGCGGGGTCGGTGAAGCTCCCGGGGTCGACGACGACCGTGCTGCCGCCGTGCTCGACGCGTACGCAGGCATGTCCGAACTTGGTGATTCGCATGCTCGAAACCCTACAGCAAGGCTGTACAGCGGTGCTGGATATATTGCCGATAGACTTCCCCCATGACCAGCGAAGCCCCGCACCCGGACACCCTGGAACTCGCCGCCGACCTGCGCGCCGCCCTCGGCAGCCTGGTCCGCTCCCTGCGCGACAGCGATGAACTGCCGCAGAACCAGGCCGCCGTCCTCGGCCTGCTGGTCCGCGACGAACGCTCCTGCACGGTCGCCGAACTCGCCGCCCTCCAGCGGGTCCGCCACCAGTCGATGGCCCGCACCGTCGCGCTGATGACCGAGGCCGGACTGGTCGTCCAGCAGCCCCACCCCACCGACGGCCGCAAGCTGCTCGTCACCGCCACCGGAGCCGGCCGCACCGCCCTGCTCGACCAGCGCGCCCGCCGCGAACACCGGATCGCCACCGCCATCGAGT
>NZ_LFVW01000851.1:0-3849 GCF_001182915.1 Kitasatospora sp. MY 5-36 | reverse complement strand
GGGGAGGCGGCGCTGGCGGCGTTCCGGCTGGAGGTGGGGCGGGCGGTGCGGCCGATGCTGGCCGCCTCGGCGCCGGACGTGGCGACGGCGCTGGAGCGCACCGGTCCGGCCGCGCTGGAGTGGAAGCTGGACGGCATCCGGGTGCAGGTGCACCGGGAGGGCGGGGAGGTCGCGGTGTTCACCCGCGGCCTGGAGGACATCGCCGCCCGCGTCCCCGAGGTGGTCGAGGCCGCGGTGGCGCTGCCGCTGCGTTCGGCGGTGCTGGACGGCGAGGCGATCGCGCTCGGTCCGGACGGCCGGCCGCGCCCGTTCCAGGAGACCGCCGCGCGCACCGCCTCCCGGCGGGACCCGGACCGGCTGCGCGCCGAGGTCCCGCTCGACGCCTACTTCTTCGACCTGCTGCACCGGGACGGCGAGGACCTGGTGGACCGTCCCGGCCGGGAGCGCTGGGCGGCGCTGGCCGGGGCGGTGCCGGACGGCCTGCGGGTGGCCCGCACCGAGACCGGGGACCGCGACCGGGCGCTGGCCTTCTTCCGCGACACGCTGGCGCTCGGGCACGAGGGCGTGCTGGTGAAGGACCCGTCGGCCCCGTACGCGGCCGGGCGGCGCGGCGCGGGCTGGATCAAGGTGAAGCCCCGGCACACCCTGGACCTGGTGGTGCTGGCCGCCGAGTGGGGCAGCGGGCGGCGGCGCGGCTTCCTCAGCAACCTGCACCTGGGTGCCCGGGCGGCGGGCGAGCCGGGGCTGGGCCCGTGGGTGATGCTCGGCAAGACCTTCAAGGGCCTGACCGACGAGACGCTCGCCCGGCAGACCGTCGAACTGCTGGCCCGGGAGACCGGACGGGACGCCTGGACGGTGCGGGTCCGGCCGGAACTGGTCGTCGAGATCGCCTTCGACGGGGTGCAGCGCAGCTCCCGCTATCCGGCCGGGCTCGCCCTGCGGTTCGCCCGGGTGGTGCGCTACCGGCCGGACAAGGACGCAGCCGAGGCGGACACCGTCGCGACCGTGCGGGAGATCGCCGCCGCCGAGGGGCTCTGAGCCGGGAGCGGGCGGCCACGGGCAGCGCCCGGAGGCCGTGAACCACCGTATGGTACAGGCTTGTTGGGGTGATGCCGGTTCAAACCTCCGGCGCCGCTCCGGCGGCTCCGACGGGAGCCGAATCGGCCATTCTCGGCGATCCCGCCACCGCGCCCTCCGTGGACGGAGTAGCGGCGGTTAGGTTGGCAATGACAACGAGAGGCGGCCGCCGGGCAGCCGGCGGCGCACTGGCGAGAGGTGCCCGACCATGCGGGTGAGTGTCGACCGGGACCGCTGTTGCAGCTCCGGGATGTGCGTCACGAACGTTCCCGAGGTCTTCGACCAGGACGACGACGACAGTCTGGTGAGACTCCGTCAGACCGCCTTCAGGCCCGACCAGTTCGAGGATCTCAGACTGGCCTCCCAGCTCTGCCCGGGCGGCGCCATCACCGTGGTCGAGGACGGGCCGGCGGAGGCCGGGGCCGCCTCGGTCGACGGCTGACCGTACGCCGGCCCGGGCCGGCCGAGGACCGGAACCGCACCCGGGACCGGCGAACGTCCGGCAACCCCGCCCCCACCGGAGAACCATCGCGACGCAAGGAGACCCCGCCTTGACGAGCACACCCACCGTGCCCGCCGTCCCGCTGCCGGCCCGGCACTCCGCCGGCTGCCCGTTCGGCCCGCCGCCCGCCTACACCGAGGCCGCCGCCACCGCGAACCTGAGCCGCGCCGAGCTGCCCGGGGGCGAGTCCTGCTGGCTGGCCACCGGCTACACCGAGGTCCGCGCCATCCTGTCCGACCGCCGGTTCAGCGCGGACCTGCGCCACCCGACCTTCCCGCTGCTGATCGCCGGCAGCCGGGAGCGGATCGGCGAGAACCCGAACTTCCTGAACCTCGACGACCCCGAGCACGCCCGGCTGCGCCGGATGGTCACCGGGGACTTCCTGGTCAAACGGGTCGAGGCGATGCGCCCGGACATCCAGCGGATCGTGGACGAGGCGCTGGACGGGATGACCGCGGGCCGCGCCGGGGCCGACCTGGTCGCCGACTTCGCGCTGCCCGTCCCCTCGCTGGTGATCTGCCTGCTGCTCGGAGTCCCGTACGAGGACCACGACTTCTTCCAGGGCATCAGCCGGACGCTGCTCAGCAACACCAGGCCGTTCGAGGAGCTCCTGGCGGCCCGGGACGAGATGCTGGAGTACCTGGAGGCGCTGACCGCCCGCAAGCGGGAGGAGCCGCGGGACGACATCCTCAGCCGGCTCGCCGTCCGGGACGACCTCACCCCGCGCGAGGTCGCCAGCACCGGCTTCCTGCTGCTGGTCGCCGGGCACGAGACGACCGCGAACATGATCTCGCTCTCCACCGCCCTGCTGCTGGACCGGCCCGAGCAGGTCGCCAGGCTGGCCGACCCGGCCGCGGTGCCCGGCGCGGTGGAGGAGCTGCTGCGCCTCCTCACCATCATCCACACCGGGGTGCTCCGGGTGGCGCTGGAGGACGTGGAGCTGGGCGGTACGACCGTCCGGGCCGGGGAGGGCGTGGTCGCGATGCTCTCCACCGCCAACCGGGACGAGGCGGTGTTCGGCGGCGCCGACCGGCTGCCGGCCGACGAACTGGACCTGGACCGGGACGCCCGGCGGCACATGGCCTTCGGCTTCGGCGTGCACCAGTGCCTCGGCCAGCCGCTGGCCCGCGCCGAGCTCCAGATCGCGCTGGCCACGCTGTTCCGGCGGCTGCCCGGGCTGCGGCTGACCGTCCCGCGCGACGAGCTGGCGTTCCGCACCGACGCGTTCATCTACGGCATGCGGTCGCTGCCCGTCGCCTGGTGACGCCCGGCCGAGTTCCGGGGGTGGTCCGGGAGACGCCCGGGTGGGGTCCGCGGGGCGCTTCCCGGGTCACCCGGCTGGCCCTCGCGCCGGGGCGGAGGCAGGCTGGAGGGGCGAAGAGCCACCACCGGTCCCGCCGCGCCTCCGGCCCGGGCGCGCCAGGACCGGCCGAGGAGACGGAGCCCGCGATGACCGACATCAGTGACCGGTCCAAGGTGAGTACCGAGGACGACGAGGACATCCGCGCCGCGGACCCCGAGGAGGGCGTCCCCTCGATGCAGAACCTGCACGCACAGGACACCTCCCAGGCGGAGGGCGCCCCCATGCTGGACGAGCCCGGCCAGCCCGGCTGACCGTCCGCCGTACCGACTCGACCGCCCGGTGCCGCCGGGCGGTCGCCGCGACCGCAGGTGTCGCTGCTCCGGCGGCGGGCCACCCGCGGGGGAGGATAGGCGCATGACCGAACACGACCAAGGAAACCGCCAGGCCCAGCCGCCCGCGGACCCGCGCACGTCGTGGGCGACCTGGACCACCCAATCGATCATCAGCGGCCCCGGCGGGGTGACCACCACCGAGATCGGCCCGATCTCCGGCGACCTCACCGTGCACACCACCTGGGTGGACGGCGAGGCGAGGCTGACCGTCCAGTACACCGGAGCGCTGGACTGGTACACGGTCACCGGCAGCCCGGTGCCGGCACAGGACGAGACCACCGCTCGGGCGATCCACCAGGCGATGGTGAACGGCGTCAAGGCCGGCCGGGGCGCGGTTGCCCCGGCGCCGCCGAAACCCTAGGAACCCCGGGAACCCCAGGCCCCTCGACGCCCGGGGTTCCCGAGCCCCCGGCGACAGGCGCGCCCGGGACCGTCACCGGTCCCGGGCGCGCCTGTCACTCCTCCCCCGGTGGCCGCGGAGCCGTCTCCCCCTTCGGCGGCGGCGCGGCCGCGGCCCAGTAGGCGCCGTCCGCCGGGCGGCGCTCGCGCAGGTCCTCGCGCACCTCGCCGGCCAG
>NZ_LFVW01000850.1:0-3852 GCF_001182915.1 Kitasatospora sp. MY 5-36 | reverse complement strand
GGCGGGGCCGAGCGGGAGGGCGGCGGCTTCGGCCTCGCGGGCCTGCGGGAGCGGGTGGAGGCGGCCGGCGGCGAACTGACGGTCGGGCCGGGGCCGGAGGGCGGCTGGCGGGTCGACGCGGTGCTGCCGACGGAGGGTGTGGCGGGCCTCGGGGGCTGACCGGGCGGGGTGGTTCCGTCGGGGCCGTCCGGAGGGCTGATTCGAGCCCGCTGACGGGTCCATCCAGGCCATTCGGCACATCCGGAGGCGCCGATTTCGGCGTTCTCAACGATCAAATGGGCCGATCGGCCGATGGCGACGCGCCTCGCGGGCGGGCAAGGATGTCGGTGCGGCGATCAGGGTGCGGGGTTCCCCTGGGCCGTCCCGATGCATGAACCCCGATCGGGGGATCAGTCTGTGATTCGCATTGCGATGTCCGCCGAGGATCTGGCTCGTGTACGAATTGCTGGAAATGTCGACCAGGAGATGGAGGCGGTGCTGGCACTGGAGGCGTGGCGGAGCGGCGGGGAATTCTTCCGCCCCTGGCAGCGGGCCGTCCGCGGGCAATTGGCGCGGCAGCCGGTGCTGGCCGAGCGGCTGCGGCGCCTTTCGGGAGCCAACGGTGGTTTCCGGGACGTACTGCGGGTGTGGGCGAATGGCCGGATCGTGTCGTCCGGTCGCGGCGCCGAATCGGTGGTCCAGCGGGCCGACGTCGCGGCGGCGGTCCGCGAGTTCCACCGGGTGGCGCTGCAGCCCTGCTGGGCGGACGTCCGGTCCCGGCTGGAGGCGGAGCGGGACGCCCGCCGCCAGATCGCCGGCCGCGGCGGGGTGGACGCGCTGCTCGGCACGCTGCACCCGCGGATCCGCTGGACCGCCCCGGTGCTGGAGATCCCCGCCGAGCGGGACGTCGAACTCACCCTCGACGGGCGGGGGTTGCGGCTGGCCCCGTCGCTCTTCCTGCAGGGCGCCGGGGTGGTGCTCCGGCCCCGGCACGGGGAGCCCGAGGAGGCTCCGACGCTGCTCTTCGCGATGCGTCCCGACCGGATCGGCCTCCCCGTGCCCGTGGGGGCGCGGGAGGCGGCGGAGAGCGCGGGCCGGGGCGGGGAGGAGTCGCTGGCCGCCCTGGTCGGCCGGACCAGGGCCGCGGCCCTGCAGGCCCTGCTGGACGGCTGTACCACCGGCGAGTTGGCGGGGCGGCTCGGAGTGACGGCCTCGGCGGTCAGCCAGCACACCGCCGTGCTGAGGGCGTCCGGGCTGATCGACACCCGGCGCTGCGGCAACGGCGTGCTGCACACCGTCACCCCGCTGGGTCGGGCACTGCTGCGCGGCGAGGCCCCGTCGAGCGGGGATGGGCGGCCCCTCGGCGGCGCGGCCCCGCGGTGGATCGGGGACCGTCGGCGGGCGCTGCGATGAGCGGCCGGTGCGGCCGGCGGCGGCCGGGCGGGCGGGCCCGCTCAGCCGCGCTCGGTCAGGCCCGACTCCCAGGCCCAGGTGGCGATGCCCACCCGGTTGCGGGCCTTCAACTTGCGCTGGAGGTTGGCCAGGTGGGTCTTGACGGTGCTCAGCGAGATGAACAGCTCGGCGCCGATGTCGGAGTTGGTCAGCCCCTCGGCGACCAGGACGGCGATCTCCTCCTCACGGCTGGTCAGCGGCTCGACGGGGGAGCGGTCGACCCGGCGCGGGCCGGTGAAGCGGTGCAGCAGGCGGGTGGTGATCTGCGGGCTGATCAGCGAGTCGCCGACCACCGCCGAGCGGATCGCCTCGGCGAGCAGCGCGGGCCCCGAGTGCTTGAGCAGGAAGCCGCAGGCGCCGTTGCGCAGCGCGGTGTGCACGTACTCGTCGAGGTCGAAGGTGGTCACCACCACGACCTTCACCTCCGGGGTGATGCCGGCCAGCCGGCGGGTGACCTCCAGCCCGTCCAGCTCCGGCATCCGGATGTCGACCAGCAGGACGTCCGGCCGCAGGGTGCGGACGGCCTCCAGGGCCTCCAGGCCGTCCGCGGCCTCGGCCACGACCTCCATGTCGGGCTGGGCCGCCAGGATGTGCCGGAACCCCTGGCGGACGCTCGCCTGGTCGTCGGCGATCACGACACGCGTCTTCATGGCGTCATGATCGCACGGGCTTTCGGCGCCCCCGAAGTGAAGGCCGGGATTCCGCCTGGTATGCGCCGGATTCAGTTTCCGCTTAACACCGTTGTCACATGACGGGGAGTCCGGGAAGGATGGTTCCTGTCGGAACGGGGAGTCGGAGCTTCGAAGGTTCCGGCGGAAACCGGAATTCGGTTCAGCGGATATTCGAAAGGGGGCGGACGGCGAAGTGGACGCGAAATACGAGTCGTATGCGATAGCCGACCCGGTGTGGTACGACGCCCTGGAGCGGTGTGACGACCGGGCCTCCCGGTTCACACCGGGCGGGGGCGCGCTGCCCGAGGGCTGGCGCGGCCGCACCCAGGGTGTGTGGGAGGTGCTGGCGCCTTCCGGCGCCCCGCAGCTGCCGGAACAGGGCTGGAAGGTCCACGTCAGCGCCACGCCCGAATCCGCCGAGGAGACGATCGAGACGGCCTGGCGCGTCTGCCGCCGGCTCGGGCTGCCCTGGAAGTACCTGCGCAGCCGGCTGGTGGTCGCGGTGACGAACGCCAAGTACGCCGACCGGTCCGCCAGCGGCAAGGTCGTCACCGTCTACCCGAGGACGGCCGAGGAGCTGGAGACCGTCCTCGCCGAGCTGGAGGGAGCGCTGGGCGGCCGCCCCGGCCCGTACGTCCTGTCCGACCTGCGGTGGAACCGGGGCCCGGTGTCGGTGCGCTACGGGGGCTTCGCCCTGATGTGGTGCGAGCTGCCGGACGGCACCAGGGTGCCCGCGGTGAAGGACCCGGACGGCCGGCTGGTGCCGGACGCCCGGCGCCCGCGCTTCACCGTCCCGGAGTGGGCCTCCACCCCCGACTTCCTGGCCGCGCGGATCGCCGCGGCCGCCGACGACGCGGGAGCCGGCCTCGGCCGCTACCGGGTGGTCAAGGCGCTGCACTTCTCCAACGCCGGCGGGGTCTACCTCGCCGAGGACGAGGGCGGCCGACAGGTCGTCATCAAGGAGGCCCGCCCGCACGCCGGGCTGGACGCCTCGGAGACGGACGCGGTGGCCCGGCTGCTGGTCGAGCGGGACGCCCTGGAGCGGCTCGGCCACCTGCCGTTCGTGCCGGAGCTGTACGAGTACTTCACCAGCTGGGAGCACCACTACCTGGTGATGGAGTACATCCCCGGCGAGTCCTTCAGCGCCTGGCTGGGCCGGGAGTACCCGCTCACCCGGCACCGGCCGGACGCCCGGGCGCTGGCCGACTTCGCGGGGCTCGCGGTCACCCGGCTCGCGCTGGTCGAGGAGTGCGTCGCGGCGCTGCACCGGGAGGGGGTGGCCTTCGGGGACCTCCACCACCGCAACATCATGATCCGCCCGGACGGCACCGTCGCCCTGATCGACTTCGAACTCTCGACGCCGCTGGACACCCCGCGCCGACGCACCCTCGGGGCGCCCGGCTTCACCGACCCGGAGATCACCGACGCCCGCGAGGCCGACCTGTTCGCGCTCGGCTGCTGCCAGCTCGCCGCCTTCGTCGCGCTGACCACGCTCACCAGGCGCAACCCGGCCGTCGTCGGCGGGCTGCTGGACCTCGTCGCGGAGTGCTTCCCGACGGTGCCCGCCGGCTTCGCCGAACGGATGACGGGGCGGCTCGCCCTCTCCCCGGCACTGCGCCCCCACCTCGGGGCCCGGCCCGCGGCCAGCGCCCGGGCGGAGCTCACCGCCGCGGCCCTGCTGCGAGGCATCGACGCGGCGGCGACCCCGGAGCGGGAGGACCGCCTCCACCCCGGCGACGTGGCCGGGCTG
>NZ_LFVW01000849.1:0-381 GCF_001182915.1 Kitasatospora sp. MY 5-36 | reverse complement strand
CGCCCAGGCGCCCGTCGCGGCACCGGACACCGAAGCGGCCGCCGCCCCGGAGGCCGTCACGGTCCTGTCCGTCCCGGCCTGGGCTCCGGCCCCCGTCGCGCCGGGCCGCCGCCACGACCGCCGCGCGGTCGTGCTGTGCGGGGTCGACGGCGACGTCCCCGGGGCGATCCGGCTGGAGACCGCCAAACAGCGGCCGGAGAGCCGGTTCCGCGACCTGTCCTGGCAGCTGCTGGAGACCGTCCGGGGCCTGGCGGCCGGGGACGGCACGGTGCTGGTCCAGGTGGTCACGGACACCGCGGCCCTGGCCGGCCTGCTGCGCTCGGTGGCCAAGGAGGACCCCGGGGTCCTTGGCCAGGTGATCGTCCTGGACGGCGCCGCGGG
>NZ_LFVW01000848.1:0-3371 GCF_001182915.1 Kitasatospora sp. MY 5-36 | reverse complement strand
CCCCCGCCGCTCCCCCCGCCACCGGCTCCGCCCCGCCGTGGCGGGACGGCGGCGTCTACCTCGTCACCGGCGGCGCCGGCGGCATCGGCGCCGCGACGGCCCGCCCGATCGCCACCGACGTCCGACGGCCCACCCTCGTCCTCGCGGGCCGGTCTCCGGCCGACGAGCGGGTGGAGGCGCTGCTGGCCGACCTGCGGCAGGCCGGCGCGGTCGCGCGCTACGTGCGGGCCGACCTCTCGCGCTGGGAGGAGGTCCGCCACCTCGTCGCCGAGGCGGGCGAGGTCACCGGGGTGGTGCACGCCGCCGGAGTGGTCCGCGACGCCCTGCTCGCGGAGAAGACCGCGGCGCAGTGGGAGGAGGTGCTCGGCGCCAAGGCGGACGGCCTCGTCCACCTCGACCGGGCCACCGCGCACTGCCCGCTGGAGTTCGTCCTGGCCTACTCCTCCGGCGCCGCCGTCACCGGCAACCCCGGGCAGAGCGACTACGCGGCCGCCAACGCCTTCCTCGACGAGTTCGCCGCCTCCCGCAACGCGGCCGTCGCCCGGGGGGAACGGCGGGGCCGGACGCTCTCCGTGGCCTGGCCGCTGTGGCAGGACGGCGGCATGACCGTCGACGACCGCACCCTGGCCTACCTGCGGGAGGACCGGGGGCTGGTCCCGATGCCGACGCCGACGGGCCTCGCCGCCCTGGTCGACGCCTGGCACACCGGGGCGGACCGGGTGTGGGTGCACCACGGCTCGCCCGCCCCGGCCGCTGCTCCTGCCGCTGCCGCTCCGCCCGCGCCCGCACCGTCCGGGGGCCGCACCGCGGACCGCGCCGTGCTGGACCACCTGCGGGAGGTCTTCGCGGAGGTCAGCAAGCTGCCCCCGCAGGCGGTGGACCCGGACCGGCCGTTCGTCGACATCGGTCTCGACTCGGTGATGGTGATCCAGCTCAACCGTGCGCTGGCCCCGTTCTACCCCGAGGCCTCCTCGACCCTGTTCTACGAGCAGCCGACCCTGCGGGCGGTGGCCGCCCGGCTCGGCGGCGCACGCCGCCCGGAGCCCGTACCGCAACCCGTACCGGAGCGGGCGGCCGGGCCCGCCCCGGCGGCCCCCTCGGGACGGACCGTCCCCGCCGGGGAACCCGCCGTCGGACGTGCCGCCGGGCGCGCTGCCGGCCCCGACGAGCCGATCGCCGTCATCGGGCTGAGCGGCCGCTATCCGGGCGCCGCCGACCTGGGCGAGTTCTGGGAGAACCTCAGGGCCGGCCGCGACAGCGTCCGCGAGATCGACCGGTGGCCGCTGGACGGCTTCTTCGAACCCGACCGCACCACCGCCGCGACCACCGGGCGCAGCTACAGCAAGTGGGGCGGGTTCCTGGACGGCTTCGCCGACTTCGACCCGAGGTTCTTCGGCATCGCCCCGCGCGACGCCTACGCGATGGACCCGCAGGAGCGGCTGTTCGTCCAGGCCGCCTGGGAGGTGCTGGAGGACGCCGGGTACACCCGCGCCCGCCTCGCCGAGCAGCACGACCACCGGGTCGGGGTGTTCGCCGGCGTCACCAAGGTCGGGCACGCCCGGCACCCTGCGGGCCGGCTGCCCTCGGGTGAACTCGTCGTCCCCGGGCTGTCGTTCGCCTCGCTGAGCGCCCGGGTCTCCTACCTGCTCGACCTGCGCGGGCCGAGCCTGACCGTGGACACCATGTGCTCGGCCTCGCTGACCGCGATCCACGAGGCCTGCGAGCAACTCCGCAGCGGCGCCTGCGAGGTCGCCCTGGCCGGCGGCGCCAACGTCTACACCCACCCGCTGGACTACGTCGAGCTGTGCCGCTCCGGCATGCTCTCGCCCGACCGGTACTGCCGCAGCTTCGGCGCCGGCGGCCACGGGTTCGTCCCGGGCGAGGGCGTCGGCTGCGTGCTGCTCAAGCCGCTGTCCCGGGCCCTGGCCGACGGGGACCGGGTGCTGGGCCTGATCCGCGCCACCGGCGTCAACCACGGCGGGCGCAGCACCGGTTACACCGTGCCGAGCCCGACCGCCCAGGCCGCGCTGATCCGTCAGGTGCTCGACCGGGCCGGCGTCTCGGCACGCCAGGTCGGGTACGTCGAGGCGCACGGCACCGGCACCGAGCTGGGCGACCCGATCGAGGTCGCCGGCCTGGCCGCGGCGTTCCGGCAGGACACCGAGGACCGGCAGTACTGCGCGCTCGGTTCGGTGAAGTCCGGCATCGGGCACCTGGAGGCCGCCGCCGGCGTGGCGGGCCTGACCAAGGTGCTGCTGCAGCTCGGGCACCGGGAACTGGTCCCCACCCTGAACGCCGAACAGCCCAACCCGAACATCGACTTCGGGTCGTCCCCCTTCCGGCTCCAGCGCGAAGCGGCGCCCTGGCACAGCGAGGGCCCGCGGATCGCGGCGGTGTCCTCCTTCGGTGCCGGCGGCTCCAACGCGCACGTGATCGTCGAGGAGTACCCCGTGCAACCCGCAGACGGCACCGAGGACGGCGCCGAACACGTCGTCGTCCTCTCCGCCCGGACCCCCGACCGACTCGCCGCCTCCGTCGACCGGTTGGCCGCGTTCCTCGACCGGGCCCCGGACACCCCGCTGGCCGACCTCGCGTACACCCTCCAGGTGGGACGGGAGGCGATGGCCGAGCGGTACGCGGTCGTGGTCTCCTCCACCGGGGAGCTGCGGGACGCGCTGCGCGAGGGCCGGGGGCTCCGGGGCAGCGCGGGGACGGCGCCCGACGGGCTGCTCGCGGAACTCACCGCGGACGGCGAGCTCCAGGAGCTGCTCGTCCGGCGGTGGAGCGCCGCCGGGGAGCTGTCCAAGGTCGCGGCCCTGTGGGCGTCCGGCGTCGCGATCGACTGGCGCGGCACGCACCGGGAGGCGCGGCGGACCATCGCCCTGCCCACCTATCCGTTCGCCGCGGAACGGTTCTGGATCGGCGACCTGGCCCGGTCCGGGGACGTTCCCCCCGCAGCACCCGTTCCCCCCGCGGCCGCCGGACCGGTCGGCCTGGACGACCTGGCCGGTCTTGACGAACCGGCCGAACCGGCGGACGACCTGGCCGACCTGGACGGGCTGGTGCCCGCGCTGGTGCGGGAGAAGGTCGCCGCCGCCCTCGCGATGGAGGCCGGCGAGGTCCTCGACGGGTCGGCGTTCGCCGATCTGGGCCTGGACTCCATCCTCGCCGTCCGGCTGGTCCACGAGCTCAACACCGCGCTCTCGCTGGACCTTTCGACCACCGTGGTCTTCGACCACAGCACGGTCGACCGGCTGGCCGCGCACCTGCTCGCCGAGCACCGGGACGCCATGGTGCCGGCCCGGACCGGCGGCGGGGCCCGGCCCTCGGCCGCGCTCGACGCCACACCGGGCGCCGCGCCTGACGCCGCG
>NZ_LFVW01000847.1:0-3909 GCF_001182915.1 Kitasatospora sp. MY 5-36 | reverse complement strand
AGGGCAGCGCCACCGCCGCCGAGGCGGCGGCCAGCGGGAGCGTGAGCCCCAGCACGGCCGCCGCGAACAGCCGCTGGGCGCGGCCCGGAGAGCGCCGGGACGGACGACGGTGGTGCGGCGCGACGGGCAGCGGCCCGAGGGATGCGTGCGGAGATGCGGCCACGGTCGGAGTCCTTCCGACGGCCGACGGCGCCCGGGGGCGGGATCGGCGGCGGGACTGCTCCGGACCAGATTCGCACGCGCCCGCCGTTACGGCATTTCGGGCAATTCACACCCGTCCGGCCGCCGCCCCGCCACCGGGGTCCCCCGTGCTCAGGCCCGCAGCACGACCTTCCCGACCTGCTCCCCGCGCTCCAGCACCCGGTGCGCCTCGGCCACCTCGGCCAGCGGCAGCACCCGGTCCACCACCGGCTTCACCACCCCGGACTCGACCAGCGGCCACACGTGCTCCCGCACCGCCGCCACGATCGCCGCCTTCTCCGCCAGCGGCCGCCCGCGCAGGTTGGTGGCGATCACCGCCCCGCGCTTGCGCAGCAGCGTGTTGAGGTCGAGCTCGCCCTTCACCCCGCCCTGGAGTCCGATGATCACCAGCCGCCCGTTGACCGCCAGCGCGTCCACGTTCCGCTGGAGGTACTTGGCGCCCATGATGTCCAGGATCACGTCCGCCCCGGCCCCGTCGGTCGCCTCCCGGAGCACCTCGACGAAGTCCTGCTCGCGGTAGTCGATCAGGATGTCCGCGCCCAGCTCGGCGCAGCGCGCCAGCTTCTCCGGGCCGCCCGCGGTGACCGCGACCCGGGCGCCGACCGCCTTGGCCAGCTGGATCGCCATCGTCCCGATCCCGCTCGCGCCGCCGTGCAGCAGCACCGTCTCGCCGGGCCGCAGGTGCGCGGTGAGGAAGACGTTGGACCACACCGTGCAGGCGACCTCGGGCAGTGCCGCGGCCTGCTCGGCGGACAGCCCCGCGGGCAGCGGCAGCAGCTGCCCGGTCGGCACCGCGACCCGCTGCGCGTAGCCGCCGCCGGCCAGCAGCGCGCACACCTCGTCGCCGACCGCCCAGCCGGCCACCCCGGGCCCGAGCGCGACGATCCGCCCGGCGCACTCCAGCCCCGGGTAGGGCGGGGCGCCGGGCGGCGGGTTGTAGAAGCCCTGCCGCTGGAGCAGGTCGGCGCGGTTGACGGCGGTGGCCGCCACCTCGACCAGGACCTCGCCCTCGGCGGGGACCGGGTCGGGCACCTCGGCCCAGACCAGTGCCTCGGGACCGCCGGGTACGGGAATCGTCATCGCATGCATGCCCCGAACCTACTGCGGGCGGGGGCGGTTCCACGGCGCGGCTCAACCGGTCGGCGCGGCTCGACCCGTGGGCGACGCTCGACCCGCCCGTGGGCGCGGCTCAGCCCGTCGGCGCGGCCGCGCTGGACTTGATGACGATCACCCGGTCGGTGAGCTGGAGCACGGCGGCCTCCGGCTCTGTGTAGTTGAGCACCCGTCGGCCCCGGACCACCGCGACCACCAGGTCCGCGCACTCGCGCGGGCTGTGCCCGGCCTCGGCCCAGGTGACCGGGCGCTCCACCACGTCCAGCCCGTTGCCGTACGTCAGCAGGTCCTCCATCACCGCCCCGGCGTGCGGGCTGAGCATCGACAGCCCGAGCAGCCGCCCGGCCGAACTGGAGCTGGTCACCACGACGTCGGCGCCGCTCTGCCGCAGCAGCGGCGCGTTCTCGTCCTCCCGTACGGCGGCGACCACGGTGGCGGCCTTGTTCAACTGGCGGGCCGTCAGCGTGATCAGCACGGCGGTGTCGTCCCGCTCCGGCGCGACCACCACCCGCGCGGCGGTGGGCAGCCCGGCGCGCACCAGGGTGTCGGTACGGGTGGCGTCGCCGACCACCCCGACCAGGCCGTGCTGGGCGGCGGCGTCGACCACCTTGCGCTGCGGGTCGACGACGACGATCTCCTCCTTCTTCACCCCCTGCCCGATCAGGGTGTCGACGGCGCTGCGGCCCTTCGTCCCGTAGCCGATGACGACGGTGTGCTCGCGCACGGTGGACCTCCAGCGGTTCAACCGCCATTGCAGGCGGGTCCGTTCGGTGAGCACCTCCAGGGTGGTGCCGACCAGGATGATCAGGAACACCACGCGCAGCGGGGTGATCACGAAGATGTTGGTGAGCCGGGCGCCGTCGCTGAACGGGGTGATGTCGCCGTACCCGGTGGTGGAGAGCGTCACGGTGGCGTAGTACGCCGCGTCCAGGAAGCTCAGCCCGCCGCCGGCGTTGTCGTTGTAGCCGTCCCGGTCGAGGTAGACGATGAACGTGGTGGCGACCAGGACGGCGAGCGCCAGCAGCAGCCGGGAGCCGACCTGCCGCACGGCGGGCTCGGCCCGTCGGGCGGGCAGCACGATCCCGGCGTCCGCCCACGGCTCGGTGCCGGGCGCGAGGTTGCGTCGGATCCGGCTCATGCGCCCACCCCGGCCGCCCCCGCGCCGGACGCGCGGCTCTTGACGGTTCCCTCGTTCACGGCACCTCCAGCAGTTCGACCGTCTCCCCCGCCGCCGCCCCGCCGGGCGGCACCACGGCGAGCGCCTCGGCCCGGGCGAGCCCGCGCAGCATCGCCGGGCCGTCGAAGGCCAGCGGCCACGGCGTCACCGCCCACACCGCGTGCAGCGCCCCCGTCGCCCCCAGCACCGCAGCCACCACACCCCCGGCCACCTTCACCGCACCCATCGCCCAAACCCCCTTCGTGCACGGCCACTTGCCCCCACCGTACGAGTGCTTACGCCAGAGCCTGGCCCGGAACCGCCCGGCCCCGCTCTACCCTGGCGTGCATGCCTCGCCGAAAACTGCGCGTCAAGGCCGCCGACTCCGCCCGGATCAACACCGAGCTGACCGAGCTCCGCACCCGCCTGGAGGTCCACACCGAGTGGCCGCGGGCCGTGCTCGCCGAGGCGGAGGAGGCGGCCGAGCGCCCCCGGCTGCCGGAGTACGACGCCACCGACCTGCCGCTGTTCACGGTCGACCCGCCCGGCTCCCGCGACCTCGACCAGGCCGTGCACCTCGCCCACCGGCCCGGCGGCGGCTACCGGGTGCACTACGCGATCGCCGACGTCGCCGCGTTCGTCCACCCCGGCGGCGCGATCGACACCGAGGCCCGCCGCCGGGTCGAGACCCTCTACTTCCCCGACCACCGCGTCCCGCTGCACCCCACCCGGATCTCCGAGGACGCCGCCAGCCTGCTGCCCGGCGAGCCCCGCCCGGCCCTGCTCTGGCAGCTGGACCTGGACGCCGACGGCGCCGTCGTCCTCGCCGACCTGCGCCGCGCCCTGGTCCGCTCGCACCGCCGGCTGGACTACGCCGCCGTCGAGCGCGCGGTGGACCTCGGCGGCGCCGACGAGCAGCTCGCCCTGTTCGCGACCGTCGGACGGCTGCGCGAGGAGCAGGAGCGCGCCCGCGGCGGGATCAGCCTGCCGGTGCCCGAGCAGGAGGTCGAGGAGACCCTGCACGGCTACGTCCTCGGCTACCGCGCCCCCGGCCCCGCCGACGGCTGGAACGCCCAGATCTCCCTGCTCACCGGCATGGCCGCGGCCGACCTGATGCTCGACGCGGGCGTCGGCCTGCTGCGCACCCTGCCCGCCGCGCCCGCCACCGGCTACGAGCGGCTGCGCCGGATCGCCGCCGCCCTCGACGTGGACTGGCCGCAGGCCGTCCCGTACCCCGAGCTGATCCGCTCCCTCGACCCGGACGTCCCGCTCAACGCCGCCTTCCTCAACGCCTGTGCGGGCCTGCTGCGCGGCGCCGGCTACCACGCCTTCGACGAGTCCCGCGGCCTGCCCGCCCCCGCTGATCCGGACCACGCCGCGCTCGCCGCCCCGTACGCGCACTGCACCGCGCCGCTGCGCCGCCTCGGCGACCGCTTCGC
>NZ_LFVW01000846.1:0-3911 GCF_001182915.1 Kitasatospora sp. MY 5-36 | reverse complement strand
CGGGACCCTGAGCCGTCGGGCCCTGAGCCGCGGGGCCCTGAGCCGTCGGAGCCTGAACCGCGGGACCCGGCGCCGCCGCGGCCCGCGTCGTCGTCGTGGTGCCCCCTGCCGGGGCGCCCGTCGCGAAGCCCATCAGGACGCCGGGACCTTCGCCAGCAGCGCCTGCGCGGCGAGCCGGTAGCCGAGCGCGCCGAGCCCGACGATCACGCCCGAGGCGATCGGCGCCAGTACCGACTCGTGCCGGAAGGACTCGCGCGCCCAGACGTTGGACAGGTGCACCTCGACGAACGGCCGCGGGTAGGCGGCGAGCGCGTCGCGCAGGCCCCAGCCGGCGATCATCAGCGCGCCCGGGTTCACGATCGCCCCGATGGAGCCGTCCCAGGCGTCCTGCACCGCCTCGATCAGCTGACCCTCGGACTCGCGCTGGACGGAGACCACCTTCCAGCCCCGGCCGGCCACCTCGACGGCGACCGCGGCCTCGATGTCGGCCAGGGTGTCGGTGCCGTAGACCTCCGGCTCGCGGCGGCCGAGAATCCCGAGATTGGGGCCGTTCAGCAATAGCAGTTCGCTCATATTCCGGTTATAGCAGCGAATTCCCCGGACGAAACCGGAGAGGGTTGCCGAACTGCAGGACAAGGGCTTTGTAGGGGGGTGCGTAGGGGAGGTGACGGGCCGGATTTCCTGGGTTAGCGTCCCGTTCCACGGTCCCCCCGACAGGAAAGGCTGCGCGGAATCATGAGTGCCCAAGGACGTCCGGCCCCGGAGTTCCCGGTCTGGCCCCAGTACGACGATGCCGAGCGCGAAGGACTGCTCAGGGCCCTGGAGCAGGGCCAGTGGTGGCGGATGGGCGGCAAGGAGGTCGACACCTTCGAGCAGGAGTTCGCCGAGTACCACGGCGCCGCCAAGGCGCTCGCCGTCACCAACGGCACCCACGCGCTGGAGATCGCCCTCCAGCTGCTCGGTGTCGGCCCGGGCACCGAGGTCATCGTGCCCGCGTTCACGTTCATCTCCTCCTCCCAGGCCGCCCAGCGGCTCGGCGCCACCGCGGTGCCGGTCGACATCGACCTCGACACCTACAACCTGAGCCCCGAGGCGGCCGCCGCCGCGATCACGCCGCGGACCCGGGCGATCATGCCCGTCCACATCGCCGGCCAGATCGCCGACCTGGACGCCCTCGACAAGCTCGCCGCCGACTCGGGCGTCTCGATCGTGCAGGACGCCGCGCACGCCCACGGCGCCCGCTGGCGCGGCCGCCGGGTCGGCGAGCTGGGCTCGATCGCCGCGTTCAGCTTCCAGAACGGCAAGCTGATGACGGCCGGCGAGGGCGGCGCCGTCACCTTCCCGGAGACCGCCCAGTACGACGAGGCGTTCCTGCGGCACAGCTGCGGCCGCCCGCCGACGGACCGGAAGTACTACCACCAGACCTCCGGCTCCAACTTCCGGCTCAACGAGTTCTCCGCGAGCGTGCTGCGCGCCCAGCTCGCCCGCCTGGACGGCCAGATCAGCGTCCGCGAGGAGCGCGCCAAGCTGCTCAAGAGGCTGCTGACGGAGATCCCCGGCGTGGTGCCGCAGGGCCACGACGAGCGGGCCGACCGCGTCCCGCACTACATGGCGATGTTCCGGGTGCCCGGCCTCGGCGAGGACCGGCGCAACGCCCTGGTCGACGACCTGATCGCGCGCGGCCTGCCCGCCTTCGTGGTCTTCCGCGCCATCTACCGCTCGGACGGCTTCTGGGAGTCGGCCGCGCCCGACACCACCGTCGACGCGCTGGCCAAGGCCTGCCCCAACAGCGAGGCGCTCACCGCCGACGGCATCTGGCTGCACCACCGCACCCTCCTCGCGAGCGAGCGGGCGATCGAGGACACCGCCCAGATCATCGCCGACGCCCTGGCCGCGGTGTGAACGCGCGGGTGAGCACCGCCGGACGGGGGCCGGACGCCCCGGTGCGGGTGGCCGTCGTCGGCCTCGGCTGGGCGGGCCGCACCATCTGGCTGCCCCGGCTGACGGCCCACCCGGCCTACCGGGTCACCGCCGTCGTCGAGCCCGGCCCCGGCGGCGCGGAGCACGTGCCGGCCGGCGCCGCGCTCCTCGCCGACGCCGACCTGCTCGGCCCCGACGTCGACCTCGCGGTCGTCGCGGTGCCCAACCACCTGCACACCCCCGTGGCCGAACGCCTGCTCGCCCGCGGCATCCCGGTGTTCCTGGAGAAGCCGGTCTGCCTCAGCTCCGCCGAGGCGGACCGGCTGGCCGCCGCCGAACGCGCCGGCGGGACCGTCCTGCTGGCGGGCAGCGCCGCCCGCTACCGGCCGGACGTCGCCGCCCTCACCGAGCTGGCGGCGGACCTCGGCCCGATCCGCCACGTCGACCTCGCCTGGGTCCGCGCCAGTGGTGTCCCCGACGCCGGCGGGTGGTTCACCAGCCGGCGGCTCTCCGGCGGCGGCGCCCTGGTCGACCTCGGCTGGCACCTGCTGGACACGGCCCAGGCCGTGCTCGGCGGCGACGTCCGGTTCCCGTCGGTGCTCGGCTCGCTCTCCGCCGACTTCGTCAACGACGGCAGGCGCGGCGCCGGCTGGCGCGGCACCGAGGGGCCGGACGGCGCGGGAGACGTCGAGGACACCGCCCGCGGCTTCCTGCTCACCGACACCGGCGTCTCGGTGGCGGTGCGGGCGAGCTGGGCCTCCCACGAGTCCGTCGACACCACCCGGATCACCGTGGAGGGCGCCACCGGTTCCGCGACCCTGGAGTGCACCTTCGGCTTCAGCCCGAACCGCCGGGTCCCGCGCCTCACCCGGACCCGCGACGGCGTCACCACCGAGGTCCCGCTGCCCGGGGAGAACGTCGGCACCGAGTACGTGCGCCAGCTCGACGAGCTGCCCGCCGTGCTCGCCGACCCGGCCTCGCGCGGCGCGGCCGTGAAGCGCGCCCACCACACCATCTCGGTCATCGAGCGGCTCTACGCGGCGGCCCGCGCCCCGCGGCCGCGGCTCGCCGACGAGGCCGCGGCGCTCGCCGTCTGACCGTCGTCGGCGTCCGACTGCCGTCCCCGCCGTTCCCCGCCGAGCCGCGGCTCCACCCGAGCAGCCCCGTGCCCCGGCCCCGGAGGCCGTACCCATCCCGTCGGCCCCGGGGCGCCAGGCCCGGTCACCCGTCCGGGCAGCCCCTCGTCCCATGGAGATCCCATGCCGATCGACCAGCTCGCAGCCACCGCCCCGACCACCGGGCCCGACGGCCACGCGCTCGCCGCCCGCTCCCCGCTGCGCGCCGTGGTCTTCGACCTCGACGGCGTCATCGTCGACAGCTTCGACGTGATGCGCCGGGCGTTCCTCACCGCCTACGAGGAGGTGGTCGGCGACGGCAATCCGCCGTTCGAGGAGTACTGCCGCCACCTCGGCCGCTACTTCCCGGACATCATGCGGATCATGGGGCTGCCGCTCGCCCTGGAGGAGCCCTTCGTCCGGGAGAGCTACCGGCTCGCCCCCCAGGTCACCGTGCACGCCGGGGTGCGGGAACTGCTCGTCGACCTCAACCGGCGCGGCATCCGGCTGGCCGTGGCCACCGGCAAGAGCGGCCCCCGGGCCCGCTCGCTGCTTGACCAGCTCGGCCTGCTGCACCACTTCGACCACGTGCTCGGCTCCGACGAGGTCCCCCGGGCCAAGCCCGCGCCCGACATCGTGCTGCGCGCCCTGGAACTGCTCGACGTGCCGGCCGAACGGACCGTCATGGTCGGCGACGCCGTCACCGACCTGGCGAGCGCCCGGGGCGCCGGGGTCGGCGCGATCGCCGTGCTGTGGGGCGAGAGCGACGAGGCGGCGCTGCTCGCCGAACGGCCCGACGCGGTGCTGCGCCGGCCCGACGACCTGCTCGCCCTGCTGCCCGAACCCGTCCCGGCCCACTGACCGGCCGCGAGCCCG
>NZ_LFVW01000845.1:0-1712 GCF_001182915.1 Kitasatospora sp. MY 5-36 | reverse complement strand
GTGTCCGGGCGGGCCGCCGCGACCCCGGGCAGCGCGGCCAGCCGGCCGGCCAGCGCGGCGTCCGTCCGGGCCCGCTCCGGGGTGGCCTCCTCCGTCGTCTCGGTGTCCGTGCCGACCTTCCGCTGGATCTTCACCGCCTGGTCGGCCGCGACCACCACCGGGGTGTCCGCGTACCGGGCCGGCTTGAGGCTCGCGGTCAGACCGGTCTGCAGCAGCACGCCGCAGGCCACCACCACGGCGGCGCCCAGCAGCAGGGCGACCAGGGTGCCCGCGAAGGACGCGGGCCGGAAGCGCACCGAGGAGCGCGCGAGTCCGTTCGTCATGCCGCCGCTCCCACCGGGCGGGCGGTCAGCGCGACCATCCGGTCCGCGACGGTCTGCGGGCTCGGGTGCGGCAGGTCGTCGACGATCGCGCCGCCGGCCAGGAACAGCACCCGGTCGGCGAAGGAGGCCGCCACCGGGTCGTGGGTCACCATCACCACCGTCGCGCCGAGCGAGTCCACGGCCTGCCGCAGCAGGGCCAGCACCTCGTGCGCGGTGCGGGTGTCCAGCGCGCCGGTCGGCTCGTCGGCGAAGACCACGTCCGGGCGGGTGATCAGCGCGCGGGCGATCGCCACCCGCTGCTGCTGGCCGCCGGAGAGCTGGCCGGGCCGCCGCTTGGCGTGCTCGCCCAGGCCCACCCGGGCCAGCAGCTCCCGTGCCCGGGCCCGGTCCTGGCGCTCCCCGGCGAGGCGCTGCGGGAGCAGCACGTTCTGCTCGACGGTCAGCGAGGGCAGCAGGTTGAAGGCCTGGAAGACGAAGCCGATCCGGCTGCGGCGCAGCTTGGTCAGTCGGTTCTCGCTCAGCGCGGTGATGTCCTCGCCGCCGAGCCGGACCTGCCCGGAGTCCGGGCGGTCCAGGCCCGCCGCGCACTGGAGGAAGGTGGACTTGCCGGAGCCGGACGGGCCCATCACCGCGGTGAAGCTGCCGTGGGCGAGCGCCAGGTCGACCCCGCGCAGCGCGTGCACCGTCGCCTCGCCGCGGCCGTAGGTGCGGCGCACCCCGCGCAGCTCGATCGCGGGGGCCGCCTGCGGGGCCGGGGCGTACCCGCCGTGACCGTCGGCGCCGTAGCCCTCGCGGCCGTATCCGTCGGGGCCGTACCCCTCGGCAGCGTGGCCGCCGGGGCCGTACTGATCCGTCCCGAACTCGTCGGTCCTGCGGCGGTCTTGGCGGCGTGCCATGGGTGGGCCTTCCTTCGGTTCTGCGTCGCTCGTCGTCAACGTGCTCCAACCTAGGGACGACGGGCTCCGCGAACCATGCAGGCCACCGGCGGAACGGCGGTGGGGTTATCCCCCCACCGCTTCGGCGGGAATCCCCAGGTAGGCGGCGCGCAGGACGGCGAGCACCGGGTGCGCGGGGTCGAAGGCGGTGCCGTCCACGGCCGCCAGCGGGCGCACCCCGACCCCCGCGTTCACCGCGAAGGCGGCGGTGAAGCGGTCCAGCCCGTCGGCGGGCAGCGGCTCGCGGGACTGCGGGCCCCGGTACGCGCCGGACAGCAGCGCCTCCGTCACCCCGGGCAGGCTCGGGCCCTGCGGCCAGACCAGCCGCTCCCCGGCCAGGAAGCCGACGTTCCAGGTCGCGCCCTCGACCACCAGGCCGTCCTCGCCGACCAGCAGCACGTCGTCGTAGCCCGCCAGTTGGGCCTGCCGACGGTGGTGCACCAGGCCGAACAGG
>NZ_LFVW01000083.1:0-28942 GCF_001182915.1 Kitasatospora sp. MY 5-36 | reverse complement strand
CGCGGCCGCGTGCCGGGGCGGGTTCGCGGGCAGCGGGCGGGGGCCGGAGAAGGCGCCGATGCCGTGCGCCCGCCCGGTCGGCGGCGCGGTGGTGAGCAGCTCCTGCGGCACGACCAGCACCGCCCGCACGCCGCCGTACGCGGAGCGGCGCAGCGAGATCTGGAAACCGTACGCCTGGCACAGCCGGCCGACGATGGCGAAGCCCAGCCGGGGGGACTCGGTGAGGTCGTCGAAGTCCTTGGACACCATCGCCTCGCGGATCGAGCGCTCGGCGCGGAACCGGGCCTCGTCGGTGAGGCCGAGGCCGCCGTCCTCGATCTCGATCGCCATCCCGCTCTGCACCTCGGAGGCGCTCAGGTGCACGTGGGTGTGCGGCGGGGAGTAGCGGGTGGCGTTGTCGAGCAGCTCGGCGACGGCGTGGATCAGCGGCTCGACGGCCGGCCCGGTGACGGAGATCTGGGCCACCGGGTGCAGGTCCACCCGCTGGTACTCCAGGATCCGGGACATGCCGCCGCGCAGCACGCTGTAGAGCGCGATCGGACGGGTCCACTGACGGCCGGGGCGGGCACCGGACAGGACGGCGATGCTGTCGGCCAGGCGGCCGCTCAGCGCGTTGCCGTGGTCCAGGCGCAGCAGGTCGTCGAAGACCGCCGGGTCGTTGCCGTGCCGGTCCTCCATCTCCCGCAGGTCCTTGGCCTGCCGGTGGATGATCGCCTGGACCCGGCGGGCGATGTTGACGAAGGCCCGCTCGGCCGAGTCGCGCCGGCTGACCTCGTCGTCGACGGCCTTGGCGACGGCCTCGGTGACGGCCACCAGCGAGCGGCGGAACCGTGGCGAGACGGGCGCCTCGCTCTCCTCGAACGGGCGGGTCAGGACGTCGAAGGAGTACCCGTACCGGGCCCCGGCGACCACCCTGCGCATCTCCACCCGGGCGAGCCGGTCCAGCTCGTCCTCCTGCCCGGCCAACCTGCGTTGCCACTCCTCGACCTGCCGGGCGTGCAGGTCACGGGACTCGCTCAGGGCCCGCCCCCGGCGGGCCGACTCGGCGGCCACCACGGCCACCAGCACGGTGCCCGTCGCCCCGCACCACAGCACCCCGGCCCGGGCCCCGGCGGACACCGCCACCGCGGCGACCGCCACGGCCGCCGCCATCACGGCCGTCGGCAACAACCAGCCGAGCAGGGGCGCTCGGCGCCGTCTGGCGGGTGACGATCCAGCTCGAAGCATTCAGCATCCTCAAACGATCGGAACAGTACGGACAAAAGCGGGGGGAGCGGCTCCGGAGGCGTGGTGGTGCAGCATAGCCAAGTTCAGGACATCCTGACCGAAAGTCAAAAATACCGTCCCGCAACCGACTTGTGGCAATCTGCCGGACAGTCCCGACATTTCGCACGCCAGTCGCAACCGGAGCGGCCACCGCCCTCCCACCAGGCTTCTCGTCGCGCCGCCCGCGCGCCGCCGACCCGCGCCGGATTCGCTCATGCGAAGGGTTTCCGCGCCAAGTCCCCGCGTCTCGCGCCGAGTTCGTGCTAAGCACGGTGACTCCGGTCAACCGGAGGCGCGGTAATCACCCGGAAGGGGAACCGCAGCCGGGCCCGATTCGGCTGCGTGCGGTGCGCCGGGCCTCCTAGGGTCGTCGCATGAACGATCACGACAGCCGCACACCGGCCGCGCTGGGCCGGACCCTGCGCCACCTCATGGGCGACGCGGTGTGGGCGGGCATGCTGGAGGAGGCCTTCGAACGCCGGCACCCGATCGGCGCCACCCTGCTGCGCCAGGGCGAACCGGGCACCCACGTCCTCGCCCTGCGGACCGGAGTGGCCAAGGTCAGCCGACGGGAACGCAACGGGGACGTCCGGCTGCTGGCCTTCCGCGGCCCGGGCGAACTCCTCGGCGAGGTGGCCGTCCTGGACGACGGCGTCCGCTCCGCGAGCGTCCAGGCGATCTCGGACTGCACGGTCGCGGTCCTCACCAAGGAGGCCTTCCTGCGCTTCGTCGCCGAGCGGGGGCTGTTCCCCGTGATGGTCCGCTACGCCATGGGCCGGCTGCGCGAATCCGACCTGGCCCGGATCGGCGGCGACGTCGTCCCCCGGCTGGCGGCCGCCCTGGTCGCCCTGGCCGACCTCTCCACGGGCCCCGCGCAGACGCCCGGCCGCCGGATCGAACTCGCCCTGACCCGGGACGAACTGGCCCAGCACCTCGGCGTCTCCCGGAACACCGTCACCGCGGGCCTCACCGCCCTGGCCGCCCACCGCGTCGAAGCCGGCCGCAAGTCCATCGCCCTCGACGACCTCCCCGCACTCCGCCGCGCGGCTGACGTTCCACGCGACTGACGCTCCGTCCCAGCACTACTTTGACCCGCGCGGCCTCGGATGTGACATCCGTCACTCGCGTACCGCACCGAGCGAGCACACCGCGCGACGTCGGATCGCGAAGCTTGGTGGCGCAAGGTCAGCACGGGAACGACAAGGAGCAGAGAATGACGGAGTTCGACCAGCCGATGCCCGAGGCCAGCGCCCTGCCGTACAGCCGCAGCCGGCACCTCCCGCCGTACCGGGGCATCGTCGCCGTCGACGCCAAGGACTTCACCGGGTACCCGGCGATCGAGCACGGCACCATCAGCGCGAACGTGCCGCAGCTGCTCCGACTCTCCTTCGAGCGGGCCGGACTGGGCGAGGTCTGGAAGGACCGGCGGTTCCCCAACTCGACCGGCGACGGGTACGTGTTCGGCTTCGACCCGGCCTGGATGCCCTTCCTGATCCACCCCTGGCTGAACACCCTCCAGGAGGTGCTCACCGAGTTCAACGTGCACTCGGTCGGGACGGTGCGCATCCGGCTGCGGGTCAGCCTCAACATCGGACCGCTCCCGGACGACGGCGGCGAGTTCGACGGAAACGGCACGCCGCGCAACGACACCCACCGGCTGCTCGACTCCCGCCCGGTGAAGGCCATGCTGGCCGCCTCCAACGCGAGCATCACCCAGGTCGCCGCCATCCTGTCCGACCGCTGCTACCAGGACGCGGTGGCCGGCGGATACACCGGGCGCCACCCCGACCACTTCATCGAGGTGCCGGCCACCGTCGAGGGCAAGCGCTTCGACCAGCGGGCATGGCTGTACGTGCCCACGCCGTCCGGGGACCTGTACGACCGCAGGATCCTCGGCGACGCGGTGGTGGAGGAGCAGGAAGGACGGGAGGAGAAGGAGGGACGGGCGAAGCGGGCGGCGGACGGAAGCGGGGAGCAGCGCCGCGCGCCGCGCACGGCGGTGAACCAGCGGGGCAACGGCAGCAACCTGAACGCCGGCACGGTGCACGGCAGCCAGACCGTCACCAACGTGCGCGGTGACTCCTACGGCGGCGACCGCGTGGAGGGGCACAAGGTGGGTACGGTCAACGGCAACCTGGGCGACATCGTCCACGGCGACAAGAACGAGCACCGCCGGTGAACCCCGACGGGCGCCCGGCCATCGAGGGGCCGTCCGGCGCACCGGGTGACCGTGACCGGGACTACGACCGAGGTCTCGACCCCGACCTCGACCCCGACGACCTCGAAGGCGATTTCACGGACCGGTTCGCCGCGTGGGGATCGGACCGCCCGTTCATCTACGCGCCGGGTGGCAACATCAACACCGGCTCCGTGCACGGGGACCAGCGCGTCGAGAACGGCGCCGCCGGGGCCGCCCCCGGTGGCGGCGAGCGGGTGGAGGCGCAGGACGGCCCCATCTCCGGGATGGAGGTCCTCGCCGCCCGGACGGGATTCGCGAGGCCGGACTGCTTCCCCGAGGCGCTGCGCACGCTCGGCACCCGCCTGCTCTTCCTCGCCGGTGAACCCGGCACCGGGCGCCGTACCACCGCCCTCAACCTGCTGGTCGAGAGCAGCGGGAACAGCCTGGCCCTGCGCGCGCTCGACAGCGACTCGGACCTGTCGTCCTGGCGGCCGACGCACGCCGAGGCACGCGGCTACCTGGTACACGGCCTCTCGCCCACGGTCCGGCTCGGACCGGCCTCGATCGCCAAGCTGCGCCAGAGGCTGGAGGACGCCGACGCCTTCATGGTGGTCATGCTGCCGGACGACGCCGACCGGCTGCGCGGCGTGGCCCGCGATCTGGACCTGAGCCCGGTGCGCTACAAGCCTCCGTCGCCGCGTGCGGTCTTCGACGCGCGCCTGGAGGCCGTGGTGCCCCACGAGGGACGACGCCGGGCGCTGCTCCAACGGCTGGAAGCGGACCTGGACGAACTGCTGGCGCCCGAGCTGATGCCGGCCCAGGTCGCCGAACTCGTGGACGAGGTGAGCCGGTCCGGAGACGACGGCCCCGACCCGGCCGACCTCGGCCAGCGGCTCAGCTTCCTCGCGGAGACGGAGGTCCCCGACCTCCTGAAGGAGATCCGCGAGGACCCGGACGCGCTGGCGTTGCTGCTGGTGACGAGTGTCCTGGAGGGCCTCGACCACCGGATCGTCCGGAACGAGACCGACCGGTTGCTCAAGCTGGCCGACGGCCGCCTGGACGCGGTGCTGAGGTCGGGTGCGGAGGGGGAGGGTGAGCAGAGCCGGCCGAGGCGGGGCGAGTCCCCGCGGCCGAATCCCCGATTCGTCTTCCGGCGGTCTCTGGACGAGTTGTTGGCGATCATCCGGGCCGAGTACGCGCCGGGTGGGACGCGGAGGACATCGAGCTACTCCTACACGGTGGAGCCGATCCGCTTCAAACGGCACCGGCAGGCGGAGACGGTTCTGCGGCACGTGTGGCGGCAGTACGGGGAGGTCTCGGGACTCCTGACCGAGTGGATCAACACGGTTCCCGGTACCGAGTCCGACCTGGCCGAGCCCATGGGCCGAGTGGTGGGGCTCGCCACGGGGTGGAGCGGCGGCCGTCAGGCACTGCTTCACATTCGCAGGTTGGCCAGGTCCGAGCACACGCAGAGCCAGAGCATCGCCGCCTACGCGTTGGGGATCGCGGCCCAGGACCCGATTCTCGTCAGCGAGGTGAAGCACCGCCTCGACCGCTGGAGCTTCAACGGCGGCTGGCAGCTCCGGTCGACCACGGCCGCTGCCTGTGGAGGAGACTTCGGAGCGGCCCGACCGGAGTTCGCGCTCTCACTGCTCCGGCGCTGCTATCGAGGGGAAGGGGAGGTCGAGCGCACCGTCGCCGTGAACGTTCGCTGGGCACTGGGGAGCCTCTTCGCGGGAGGAAACCAGGCGGCCGTTTTCCGCAAGCTCATGGAGTGGGCGGACCAGTCGAAGAATGACGCCGCGCTCGCGTACACGGCCTTCCTCGATCTGCTTCGAGACCCGTCGTGGTTTCAGCAACAGCTTCCCGTGCAAGGCGAGTTCAGTGAACCGGTGATCGCCTTCGTCCGGCACTGCCTCAATGACGAGGCCCTCTTCCAGCGTTCGTGCACGAGGCTGCTCGCTTGGTGCCGTCGGGCGGTCTGGGACGAACCCCTCCGCACCGGGGTGGAGACGCTGCTCGCGGCGCTCGCCCGGGAGATGCGCCCCGGCGAGCTGAGGCTGATGGTCGAGATCGACAGCAGTGACAACCCCGACCTCGTCGGCCGCGACATCGCCCACCGCGCCCTGGAGGCCTGGCGGCGCGGCGAGCCGCAGCCGTTCCGCTCCGCCCCTGCCTTCGGAGGCCCCCGATGACCGTCGACACCGACCCGCCCGTCTACACCCAGGCCACCCGTGCCCCCTGGCGGGAGATCCTCCGGCACCGGTGGTCCGGTCGGCGCGACTGCGCCCTGGTGCTGGGGGACCGCCACGGGCTCTACCAGCAGCTGGGGAAGGGCCGCCCGCGACCGTCAGGCATGGGGGCGGAGGACGGGGTCGCCGCGCGGCTGGGGTTGCGCGGTTTCGACCAGGCGTACCTGGTGGACCTCAACGAGCGGCCGGGCGTGCGAACGGTCCGTCTCCGCACCTCGTACGGCACGGAACCGCTGGAGGTCCACTTCCTGTGGTGGGTCCACGATGCCGCGCGGGTCGTGCAGACCCGGACCAACCGGGGCGGGCTGCCGGTCCGCAAGGACCTCGACGTCCGACTGCGCCAGCTCAGAGAGCAGTTCGCCGCCTCGGGCACCAGGTTGGGCCCCGACGAGCTGGTGCAGTACCTCGCGGCTCCGTACGTGCTGCCCCACTACGGCCTCGGCTACCGCGTCACGGACGTCTCCGCCTCCGAGCATGGCAATGAACTGCGCCTCGGGGAACCGGACGTGACGGACGTGCCCTTCGACTGGACGGTCAAGAGCGAGGAGGAGTACGCGTTCTGCCGGCGCCAGGTGCAGGAGGGACCGGTCGCCCTCGCGGCCCTCTGGCTGGCCAGGAAGCCCGACGAGGTGCGCGACGTCCTGGACTGGGTGGTCAAGAACGGCGACCTGCTCCGGGGCGAAACCACCTGGGAGGACCAGATGGCGCTCATGCTCGGCAAGTTGACGGGGCAGGAGCAGCAGGAGCTGTCCAAGATGCTGCGCGACCGCTTGGTCGCCCTCGGACGGCAGGTCCCCGGGCCCGCCTCGTACCCCTCGCAACCCCCGCAGCCCCCGGGGCCGGGGCCGGACTTCGTCAAGCTCCACTCGAACGTCAACGGCTGGTCCGGCGGTGTGCCGAACGGGAGCCCGCGGTGACCGGGGCGGCGCGTGTGCGGATACGTGTGCGCCGGCAGCCGTCGCGGCGGCGCACGGTCGCCGGGCCGCGCGGGCGCTCCAGGGGCAGGAGCCGCCGGCCGACCGCGCCGACGGCGGCGTCCAGCCCGCCCTCGGTGTCGGCGATGGAGCGCCTGATGGCAGCCAACAGCGCGGAACTCGTCCGGGCCGACACCAAGGCCGCCGTGTTCCTGGCGTTCACCGGTGCGGTGCTCGCCACCTTCATCCCCTTGGACGGCGGTACCGGCGCCGGCTCCCTGGCCTGGCTGGTCCCGTTCCTGCGGTGGAGCGCCACGGCCAGCGCCCTGCTGGCCGTCGGCTGCTTCGCCTCCGCGCTGGTGCCGCGCCACCGCAAGGGGCGGCGGGGTGGTGCGGACGGTCCGGGGTACTTCGAGCACATCGCGCCGGGGGCGGGCCCCGAGCGGCTACGTCGCGCCTTCGAGCGGGCCGGGCACGACCCGGCGGGGCCGCTGTTGTCGGCGCTGGCCGGTACCAGTGCGATCATCCGCGCGAAGTACCGCTGGATCGAGGCCGGCACCGCCCTGCTCCTGCTGACGCTTCCGCAGTTCGCGCTCACCCTACGGCCGCTGTGACGGCGGGCAGCTGACGGGCCCCGGCCGCACCACGGCCGGGGCCGGTGGCGCGACCGGAGGCAACAGGTGTTGCGCCATCAGGCAATAGCTGTTGACGATCTCTGCCGAAGCTCCGTACAGTGCCGGGCCATGGAGACAGGTGATCTTGGTCGGCGGGTGGCGGAGGACGTGGCCGGTGGCGGCGGCGTGGAGGGGCTGCGGCAGCTGTCGGGGGTGATCGAGGCGCTGGAGGAGCGGCGGACGGAGCTGGTGGAGGAGCTGCGGCGCGGGCGGGAGGCGACCTGGGAGGAGATCGGGCGGGCCTGCGGGATGACGCGGCAGGGGGCGACCAGGCGGTGGGCCGGCAGGCTGCGGGCGCGGTCGTTCGGCGTGGCGGCGGACGCGTACCAGCACGGTCGGCCGGGCTACCCCCGGGCGCTGGTCGGCTCGGCGGTGCCCCGGGAGGCCCTCCGGGTGCTCGACCTGGGCGCCGGGACGGGCAAGTTGACCGGACTGCTGGTCGAGGCGGGCCTGGACGTGGTGGCGGTCGAGCCCGACGAGGGGATGCGGGCCCGGCTGGCCGCGGTCGTGCCGAAGGCGGCCGTCCGGGCGGGCTCGGCCGAGCGCATCCCGCTGCCGGACGGCAGCGTGGACGCCGTGGTGGTGGCCCAGGCCTGGCACTGGTTCGACCAGGCCGCCGCCGTGCCGGAGATCGCCCGGGTGCTCGCCCCCGGCGGGACGCTCGCGCTGGTGTGGAACGTCCGGGACGAGTCCGAGCCGTGGGCGGCAGCCCTGGGCGTGCTGATGCACCGTTCGACGCCGCAGCGGATCGACACCCGGCCGGCCCTCCCGGCGCCGTTCGGAGCGCCCGAGCGGCTGGAGATCCGCTGGGAGCACGTCACGACCCGGGCCGGGATCGTCGACATGGTCGCCTCGCGCAGCTATGTGATCGCGCTGCCCGAGGACGAGCGGGTCCGCCTGCTGGCCGACGTCGAGCAGCTGCTCGCCACCCACCCGGACCTGGCCGGCCGCGAGGAGATCGCCCTCCCGTACGTGACAAGGTGCACCCGTGTCCGCCTCGGCTGACCTGATCACCCTCCGCCCGCTGGGTGTCGCCGACGCCGAACCGTACCGGCGCTTCCGGCTGGCCGCGCTGCGCGAGACACCGAGCGCCTTCACCTCCAGCCACGCCGAGGAGGCCGACAAGCCCCTGGCCGCGACGCTGCGCCGCCTGGCCGAGGCCCAGGACGGGTCGGGCGCCCTGATCGGCGCCTTCGACAACACCGCTGCCGCACGCGGCAGAGGCGCGTTGGTCGGCACCGCCGGCCTGAAGGTGCCCAGCCGCAGTCAGGAACGGCACAAGGCCACCCTCTATGGCATGGCGGTGGCCCGCGACGCCGCCGGCCGGGGCATCGGCCGCGCCTTGGTGCGCGAGGTTCTGCGCATGGCGGCCCGGGACGGACGGCTGCGGCAGGTCCTGCTGACCGTCTCGGAGGGCAACGAACCGGCCCTGCGGCTCTACACCTCCTGCGGCTTCGAGGTGTGGGGCCGGGAGCCGCAGGCCGTCCTGGTCGCCGGCCGGCCCGTCGCGAAGCTCCACATGGTGTGCCTGCTGGACGGGGAACGGGTGGCGGCGGCCGGGCGCTGACACCGGGTCGGTCGGTCCCGACCGCCAGGATCCCGCCCATGGATCCCACCACCGCCCTCGCCGGTCTCGACGCTCACCCCTGGGCCGCCGTGCCGTACCTGGCCCGGGTCGTCGCCGCCTGGGCGGTCGGCCGGACGCGGGAGGGCGGGGCGGTGCGGGCCCAACTGCTCGACCTGGCCGGTGACCACGAGGCCGCAGTCACGCACTGTCGCGCGGCCGCGGAGCAGACCACCAGCCGCTCCGAGCGGGAACACCTCCTTCGACAGGCCCACCGAACCTCCTGTGCCGGCACGCTGGACGATGCTCGGCCGCAGCCGCAGCCGCAGCCGCAGCCGCAGCCGCGGGCTCCAGGGCAGTCGCCGCGGCACGGCCGGCTTCATGCCGCTGACCTGAACGTGACGGTTACGGCACCTCACCGCGAGCGGAAATAAGATCGCCACGAGTGGAGTTCGGTGAGGGAAGTCTGCCGTTTCAGGAGGGGTCATGCGAGCGATTCAGATGTCCGAAGTGGGCGGTCCCGAGGTGCTGCGACTGGTCGATATCGATCAACCGACGCCGGGCCCGGGCCAAGCGGTCGTGGAGGTCGCCGCAACCGGGGTCAACTTCCTCGACGTCTACCACCGCGAAGGCCGGTACAGCGTCCCGCTGCCCTTCACCCCGGGCGCCGAGGGCGCCGGAACGGTCGTCGAAGTCGGACCCGGCGTCGCTGACGTCGCAGTCGGGGACCGGGTCGGTTGGGTGGAGATTCCCGGCGCGTACGCCGAGCGGGCCGTCGTGGACTCCTCCCGGCTGGTGCCGCTGCCCGACGACATCGGCTTCGAGACAGCCGCCGCGGTGCTCCTCCAAGGCATGACCGCGCACTATCTCGTCAAGGACGCCTACCCGGTTCAGGGGGGCGACACGGTGCTCGTGCATGCGGCTGCCGGTGGCATGGGGCTGCTTCTGACCCAGCTCATCACCCATCTCGGCGGCAGGGTGATCGGCACGACGTCGACCACGGCGAAGGCCGAGCTGGCGAAGCGTGCCGGGGCCGCCGAGGTGATCCTCTCCTCCGCGGTCGACGATCTCGCAGCCGAGGTGAGGCGGCTCAATGGCGGTCAGGGACTGCCGGTCGTCTTCGACGGCGTCGGCGCGGACACCTTCGATGCGAGCCTCGCCAGCCTGCGAACCCGCGGCCATCTCGTGCTCTTCGGCGCGGCAAGTGGAGCCGTGCCGCCGTTCGATCCGATTCGGCTCGCCCACGGCGGTTCGCTGACCCTGATCCGGCCCAGCCTCGGGCACTACATCGCCGATCGGTCCGAACTGCTCCGACGGGCCGCCGATGTGTTCGAGTGGGTGCGCTCCAAGGCGCTTGAGGTCACCGTGACGGGCCGCTACGCACTGTCCGAGGCCGCCCAGGCCCACAGCGATCTGGAGGCTCGGCGTACCACCGGCAAGCTGCTCGTCGTACCCGATGCGGCCGCTGTTTGACGCCGCGAGGAGACGCAGAGCTGATCGCGGGCGAAGAGGTCGGGGATCTTGGAGACTGCGCCCTCCTGGCCGACCCGGGCTGACCTCACGGGTCCCGCCCGTGACCGGAGCCGATTGTCAGTGCCCGGTCGTAGCTTTTGGGGTGTCGGCGGGCGGGTCCCGCCGGCCCCCGTTTCCCTTGCCCGAAATCTCCGTCGCCCGAAAGGGGACCGCGCCGTGTCCGTCGCCGTGGAAGAGCAGGTCACGTACCTCGAACTGTCCGAGGACGAGGGGAGTGCGCACAAGTTCTACGAGGTGCGGCTCGCCGGCCAGGTGGTGACGGTACGGTACGGGCGGATCGGCGAGCCCGGGCAGAGCAAGGCGACGACGTACCCGAGCCCGGAGAAGGCGGCCTCGGCGGCGGCGAAGAAGATCGGCGAGAAGGTCCGCAAGGGCTACGCCCCGGCCGTCCGGGGCGTGCGCCGGCGCCGGGAGGTGACCAGGCGGCAGATCGTCAGCAGCCGCTCGACCGCCCGCCAGGCGCCGCTGCTGTGGCGCTTCCGCTCCGGCTCGCCCGCCTTCGGGATCTTCGTCGGCGAGGAGCACGCCTGGGTCGGCAACGAGCGCGGCGACGTCTACACCCTCACCCACGACGGCGAGGTGACGGCCCGCTACGGCCTGCCGGACGGCGTGAAGTGCATCGTCGCGGACGACTGGTGGATCTACGCCGGCTGCGACGACGGCAAGGTGTACGACCTGGGCGGCAAGATCCCGCGGGTGGCGTACGAGATAGCCCAGGACGTGGACATCTTCTGGCTCGACATCCACGACGGCGTGCTGGGCGTCGCCGACGAGCGCGGCGGGCTGACCACGGTGGACCACGAGGACGAGTTCCAGTGGCGCCGCCAGGCCGACGGCCGGTCCGGCTGGATGGTGCGCTGCGACGCCGACGGCGTCTACCACGGCCACTCGCGCGGGGTCGCCCGCTACGACAACCGCAGCGGCGACCAGCGCTGGTACACCCCCACCCGGGGAGGGGTGCTGTTCGGCTGGCAGGAGGCCGACGAGGTGTTCGCCGGCACCGGGCAGGGCTGGGTGCACCGGCTGCGCAAGTCGGACGGCGCCGAGGTGGCCGCCTACCGCTGCGACGCCGGCGTGTTCTCCTGCGCGGCCTCCCCGGACGGCGAGTACGTCTTCGCGGGGGACAACCACTCCTCGGTGTACTGCTTCGCCGCCGACGGGACGCGGCTGTGGAAGCTCGCCACCGGCTGCGGCTCGGCGTACAGCATGCAGTACCGGGAGGGGCGGCTCTACCTGGTGACGACGGACGGCTCGCTGGCCTGCCTGGACGCCGGCGAGCAGGCGGTGCGGGCGGCCGAGGACGGCACGCTGCCGAAGACCGCCGAGGTCAAGGGCGCGGGCTGGGAGCCGGTGCGGGCCGGCGCCGGGCTGGAGACGGTCGCGGTGGCCACCGCCCGGACCGGCGGCGAGGTCGAGGTCGAGTGCGTCCAGGACGGCACCCGGCTGCGCGTGCGGGTGCTCTCGCAGGGCTACGACCCGTCCTGGCGCGTGCAGTTCCCCAAGGACATCCGCATCCCCGGCGCCCGCTACCTGGTCGCCGAGGTCCGGGAGTCCGCCTCGGGCGGCTTCTACCGGGCACGCGGCGAGATCAAGCGCCTGCTCTGACCGGCGACTTGATGCCTGGTGACGGTGATCCGGCTCGGGGCGGCGGCTTCCCGAGGTTGTCCGGTTTTGGCGGGTAGGTCTGGTGGTGCGTGCATATGCGGCGGTGTTACCCCGGTAGTCTTTCCGCCGGGCAGCCCCTGAGCGTTGAGACCAGCGCCGGACAGGAGAGCACTACGTGAGCACAGCGCACATCGGCCCGGGCGACTACAGCCACGTGCCGAACCCGGAGCAAGCCCTCAAGTATGCGATTCAGCACATCGCGGGTGAACGCGTTGAGATCGTTGAGGGAGTCATCACCCCCGTGTCGCCGTCCTGGGAGCATGAGAACACCGTCGATCTGATCCGCTTGCAGATCGGACCCCGCCAGCGCGAACTCGGATTGCGTTCAGGCTCGGGCAACCTCGACCTGCCCGGTACCGAGAACTACTACATCCCGGACCTGGCCCTTGTGCCGGTGAAACTGGCGGTGAACAACCCCGGTGCGTTGCTTCCCGATCAGACCGTCCTCGTGGTCGAGGTCACGTCCCCGTCGAACGCCGACACCGACCGGACGGTGAAGCGCCGCCGCTACGCCCAGTTCGGTGCGCCGCTCTACCTCCTGGTGGACCGGCAGGAGCGGGCGTGCACGCTGTTCTCCCAGCCGGGTGCGCTCGGTTACACCAGGGTGGAGGGGCCGCACCCGTTCGGGGTGCCGGTGCGGCTGCCCGAGCCGTTCGAACTGGACGTGGACACCAGCGAGTTCTGAGCCGTCGGCGGTTCACGAGGTGGCCGTAGCCGCCGGCCGTGTCGAGGGTGTCGACGTCCATGGTGCTCCCCCGGGAGTCGTGCGGTCGGTCAGTCCTGGCCGGGGGTCCAGCCGAGGGCGGGGCCGAGGCGGGTGGCCAGGTCGGTGAGGATCTGCGTGTAGTCCTCGTGCTCGAAGGTGAACGGCAGGGCGAAGGCGACCTCGTCGACCTCGCGGTAGCCGGCGTGGGCGTGCAGCCGCTCGACGAGTTCCTCGGTCGTGCCGACCAGGTCGGGGGCGAACAGCAGCCGGGCCGGGCCCTGCGGGGCGAGGGTGCGCGGGGCGCGGGCGAGGGCGTAGGCCTGGTACTTGGCGCGCTGCTCGGGGGTGGCGCTGTCGGTGGGGATGACGACCAGGCCCTGGGAGACCCGGGCGCGGTCGCCGTCGGGGTGGCGCTCGCGGAAGGCGCGGATCTGGGCGGCCTGGATGGCGGCGAAGTCGAGCGGCTCCGCGTCGTCGCCCTCCGCCTTCACGACGCTGCTGGTGAGCAGGTTGAGCCCCTGCTCGCCGGCCCAGCGGGCCGAGCGCAGGCTGCCGGCGCCGTACCAGAGCCGGGAGGCCAGCCCGGGGGAGTGCGGCTGGACGCGGCGGGAGTACACCTCGATGCCCTCGGTGCCGGCGAAGTCGGAGGCGTCCTCGCCGCGGACCAGGGCGAGCAGCCGCTCGGCGCGCCGGGGGCTGAAGTCCTCCTGGTCGCCGGTGTCGGGGTAGAGCGCGTCGCGCAGGTGCGCGTAGTGGGTGGGCGGGCCGACGCTGAAGCCGGGGTTGAGCCGCCCGCCGGAGAGCACGTCCACGGTGGCCAGGTCCTCGGCGAGCCGCAGCGGGTTCTCCCAGCCGAGCGGGGTGACGGCGGTGCCGAGCTGGATGCGGCTGGTGCGCTGGGTGGCGGCGGCGAGCACGGCGACCGGGGAGGAGATGCCGTACTGGAGGTGGCGGTGGCGCAGCCAGGCGCTGTCGAAGCCAAGCCGCTCGCCGAGGGTGATGAGGTCGAGGGTGGACTCGTGGCCGCGGCGCGGGTCCGTCTCGTCGAAGAGCCCGATGGTCAGGAAGCCGAGTTTCCGCAGCGGTCGGGGGTTCGGCGACATGGTGGGCTCCGCGGGGTGAGGGGCGGCCCGGGGCGGGCCGGTCGGGTGGTGCGTTTCGAACGTACGCAGCCGCCGCGCCGCCCGACAAGATCGACGCGCGATCCGGACACCGGCCCGCAACGGCCCGCAACGGTGCGCAACACGGCGACACGTACGGCGGCGGCTCCCACCCCGTCGGGCCGGGTGGGAGCCGCCGCACCGGGGCGCCGTCAGCAGCTGCGCAGCTCCGGGCTCTGGTTGCGGATCTGGTTGTGCAGCGAGGTGAACTCGCGGTACGCCGCGCCGTCCTCGGTGCCGGGGCGGAAGGCGCCGACCCGGTGGCAGTTGACGAAGGCGAGCTTCACCCCGAAGTGGTTCTCCAGGCTGCCGCGGATCGCGTTGCTGGCGAGGGCGCGCAGCAGCTGGGCGCGCTGCTCGTCGCTGGGCGTGGTGTTGTCGGTGGTGAACTCCGCGTCGCCGGCCGCGAGTTCGGTGCTGAGCCCGGCGACGACCTGGTAGGCGTACGGGAGCGAGGCGCGCACGGTGTCGAGGAACTCGGCCTCGTCGACGCGGCCCTGCTGGGCCTGGGCGAGGAGGGCGGGGGAGACGTCGAGCGACATGGGTGTCCTCTTTCGGGGGGTGCGTCGAGGTTTCGGGAACGGGTCGGGCTTCGACCCGTGGCGGGCAGGGGTCGCCCGCAAACGGTTATCGAAGATGAAAACCATTACGGGGAAGACTCTCCCGTTCACCCTGACGCCCTGTCAAGCCCCTCCCCCCGAAGGGCTGACGGCCGACGGCACCGGCACCCGGCTGACCTTGATGACGAACACCGCGATCGCCACCGCCAGCGCGGCGAACACCAGGCCCAGCTGGAAGGCGCTGGCGATGCCGTGCACCAGCACCTGCGAGGAGTAGGGCTCCGGGAGCCGGCCGGTGGCCCGGAACTGGGCGGCCTGCTGCGGGGTGGCCTGCCGGAGGAAGGCCCCGGCCTGCTGCCGGGCCTCGGCGCGGCTGGCCGTGCCGTACACCGTGACCAGGATCGACAGGCCGAGCGAGCCGCCGACCTGCTGGGTGGTGTTGAGCATGCCGGTGGCGGCGCCGGTCTCGTGCGGGGCGACGTGGGAGACGACGGTGAGGGTGGCGGGGACGAAGATCGAGCCCATGCCGAAGCCGAACATCATGGTCGGTCCGAGGATGCCGCCGACGTAGCTGCTGTCGATGTCGATCTGCGTCGCCCAGGCGACTCCGCCCAGCACCAGGAGCGAGCCGGCGACGAGGAAGGGCTTGGGGCCGAAGCGCAGCTGGTTGCGGGCGGCGAACTGGGCGGCGCCGACGATGGCCACGCTGATCGGCAGGAACGCGAAGCCGGCCCGCAGCGGGCTGAAGCCGAGGATCTCCTGGACGAACAGGGTGATGAAGAAGAAGATGCTGAACATCGTCGCGGCCACGCAGAGCAGCAGTCCGTACGCGCCCGAGCGGTTGCGGTCCCGTAGGAGGCGCAGGGGCATGATCGGCTGGCGTGCGCGCCGCTCGTTCGCCACGAACGCCGCGACCAGGACCACGGCGAGGCCGAAGGCGGTGAGCGTCACCGGGTCCGTCCAGCCGTGGTCGGAGGCGCGGATGAAGCCGTAGACCAGGGAGACCATGCCCGCGGTGGCGGTGAGGGCGCCGGGCAGGTCGAAGCGGCCGGGGTGGCGCTCGGACTCGTTGATGTAGAGCGGCGCCAGCAGCGCGATCGCGATGCCGATCGGCACATTGACGAAGAGCACCCAGCGCCAGGACAGCCAGGAGGTGAGCATGCCGCCGAGCAGCAGTCCGATCGCGCCACCGGCCCCGGCGACGGCGGAGTAGACCCCGAAGGCCCGGTTGCGTTCCTGGCCCTCCTTGAAGTTGGTGGCGATCAGCGCCAGCGCCGTCGGCGAGGCGATGGCCCCGCCCACGCCCTGCAGGGCCCGCGCCGCCAGCAGCCAGGCGGAGGACTGCGCGACGCCGCCGAGCAGCGAGGCCAGGCTGAACACCAGCACGCCGACGACGAACACCCGCCGCCGCCCGAGGATGTCGCCCGCCCGACCGCCGAGCAGCAGCAGCCCGCCGAAGGTCAGGGTGTAGGCGTTGATGACCCAGGACAGGTCGGTGGTGCTGAACTTCAGCGCCTGCTGGATGTGCGGCAGCGCGATGTTCACGATCGTGATGTCCAGGACGACCATCAGCTGTGTCGCCGCGATGACGGTGAGTGCAATCCCCGGGTGCTGGCCCCGACGTGCGGTCGCGGGCGAAGCCTCGGCCAGGGCGCGCGAGGTGGCCATGGCGGTCCCCCAAAGGGTTCGGGGGTGAACGACGGGAAGGGGACGGATTCGTTCACCACTACCGACGGTATCCCCGGGGCATAGGGAACACAATCGTTCATTACGGACAGGCACCCGCTTCCCGGTCACTCCGTGCACCGGTGGGAAGTCGGGCCGCGGTGGAGGCCGGGGTGGAGCGGAGGCCGGGGTGGAGCGGCGCGGGGGTCAGGGCGTGTCGTGGGGCCATCCGTCGTCCGGGTGCCGGGTGGCGGCGACGGCATAGCCGGTGAGCAGGGCGGTCAGGATGTCGGTGAGGCGGGGCTCGACGTCGACGACGGAGTGGGAGAGCTCGGGGTCGGTCTCGTAGAAGGCGCGCAGACGGGTGCCGGGGGCGGCCATCTGCCACAGGGCGCCCGCCATCGAGGTGGCGGTGGTGACGACGCTGCGGGCCTGGTCGGCGCCGAGCGGGGCGATGGAGCCGAGGGTCGCGCCGACCGCGTCCACCTCGGCGATGGCGCGGACCTTGAACGCGCGGACCGTGTCGAGGGAGACGTTGCGCTCCAGGTTCAACGGGGTGTGCGCGAGCAGGTCGCAGAAGAGCGGGCGGGCCACCAGCGACTGCGCCAGGACGCCCGCGATCGCGAGGGCTCCGTGGGCCCATTCGGGGTCCGAGGCGGTCTCGCACGGGGTGAGGGCGGCGGGGCGGTCGCGGACCTCGGCCGACCAGTCCTGCCAGGCCTCGGCGGCGAGCCGCAGGAAGATGTCCTCCCGCGTCTCGAAGTAGCGCAGCATCGCGGACTTGTGCATGCCGACCTCGTCGGCGATGGCGGTCACGGTCACCTCGCGGACGCCGTTGGCGGTGGCCAGGCGGGCGGCGGCGGCGAGGATCGCGTCCTCGCGGGCGCGCTTGGCCTCGGGGGTGCGGGCGCGCTGGAAGTCGGAGTCGGTCACGCCGTCGAGTCTAGCGAAACGTGGTTGCGCTAATAACGATCCGGCGTTGCGTTATTAGCGCAACGGTGTTTCACTAAATCCATGAGCACCCACACCGACACCCGCACCTGGTTCATCACCGGCTCCTCGCGCGGCTTCGGCCGCTCCCTGGCCTCGGCCGCCCTGGCGGCCGGTGACCGGGTCGTCGCCACCGCCCGCAGGCCCGAGCAGCTCGACGACCTGGTCGCCCGCCACGGCGACCGCGTCCTGCCCGTCGCCCTGGACGTCACCGACCCGGCCGCGGTCCAGCGCGCCTTCGCCGCCGCCCGTACGGCCTTCGGCTCCGTCGACGTCGTGGTCAACAACGCCGGGTACGCCAACCTCGCCCCGGTCGAGACCGCCGACGAGGAGGACTTCCGCCGCCAGTTCGACACCAACTTCTGGGGCGTCTACCACGTCTCCAAGGCCGCGATCCCGCTGCTGAAGGAACAGGGTGGCGGCATCGTGATCCAGTTCTCCTCCGTCGGCGGGCGCGTCGGCGCCACCCCGGGGCTCGGCTCCTACCAGGCGGCGAAGTTCGCCGTGGACGGCTTCACCCGCGTCCTGGCGGCCGAGACCGCGCCGCTGGGCATCCGCTACCTCGTCGTCGAGCCCGGCGGGTTCGCCACCGACTGGGCCGGGGCCTCGATGGAGGTCGACGACGTACCCGCCGACTACCGCGCCACCGTCGGCGCCCTGGCCGACCTCCTGCGCGGCGGCGGGGCGGCCGTGGGCGACCCCGACCGCGCGGCGCAGATCCTCGTCCGGATCGTCCACGCCGACCGGCTGCCCACCCACCTGCTCCTGGGCGCCGGCGCCGCGGACATGGCGCTGGACTACTCCCGCGGCCAGCTCGCCGAGGCCACCGCCTGGCAGGCCGTCTCCGCGTCCGCCGACACCGGCGCCGCCTACCCCGTCGACCTGCCGGCCAACGGCTGAGACGCCCGCCGCGAAGTCCTGAAGTCCCAAGGTCCCGAAGGGAGAACCCGGACATGCGACCGTTCCACGGCAAGGCCGCACTGGTCACCGGCGCCGGCTCGGGCATGGGCCGCGCCACCGCGCTCCTGCTGGCGCGGCGCGGCGCCGCCGTCACCGTCGTCGGCCGCCGCGAGCACCGGCTCGCCGAGGTGGTCGCCGAGATCACCGCCGCGGGCGGGCGGGCCCTCGCCGTCCCCGGCGACGTCAGCCGCCCCGAGGACAACGAGCGGGCGGTCGCCCGTACGGTCGAGGCGTTCGGCGCGCTGCACTACGCCGTCAACAACGCCGGGGTCTCCGGCGACTTCACCCCGCTGCCCGCCATGACCCCCGAGCAGTGGCGGCGCACCGTCGACATCGACCTCAACAGCCTCTTCTACGGCATCAAGTACGAGATCCCGGCGATCCTCGCCTCGGGCGGCGGCGCGATCGTCAACGTCTCCAGCGTGTTCGCCGACCGCGGCGGCCCCACCGCCGAGTACTCCAGCGCCAAGCACGGCATCCGCGGCCTGACCCGCACCGCCGCGATCCAGTTCGGCGGCCAGGGGGTGCGCGTCAACGAACTCCAACCCGGCGTCATCGACACCGAGATGACCCGGGCCAACCCCGAGGGCACCAGGCGGGTCGCTGAGACCGGCATCCCCATGGGCCGGGTCGGCACCGGGCGCGAGATCGCCACCGCCATCGCGTTCCTGCTGTCGGACGACGCCGCCTACGTCAACGGCAGCCACCTCGCCGTCGACGGCGGATTCCTCGCCTGACGGGACGAGGCCCGCCGCGCCCCGGCCTGCCTGCTTCAGGGGGTGCTGGGGCGGGTCTCGGTCCAGTCGACCATCAGCCGTCGTTCGGCGAAGAACCATTCCCCGTCGCGCTTGACGAACCGGTCCAGGTAGCGGATCGAGGCGATCATGATCGACCGCTCGGCGTCCGTGCCGTAGGAGACGTGGTGGGCCAGGCAGTAGCTCTCGCCGCTCGCCCGGTCGCCGTCCAGGACCACGGTGCTCTGCCCGTTGAAGTGGGTGGTGGCCCGGTAGGTGTTCAGGTTGTCGAAGACCGGGGCCAGGGCGTCGCGGCCGCGCAGTTCCTGGGTCGGTTCGGCCGCGGTGGCGTCCATGAAGACCAGGAAACGGGTGTCCTCCGTGAACAGGGCCATCTGCCCCTCGGCGTCACGGCGGTCGGCGCAGTGCGCGTAGGCGTCGACGAGCTCCCGGATGGCCAGCCGGTCCGCGGCCTCCCGGGGCGGGATCGGATCGTGGGGCGACACGGTGACTCCCTCCGGACGGGTGCGACACCTGAATCAGAGCACTGGAGGCCGGGCTCCTCAACCGCGCCCCGTTCGCCACGAGGACACCGACCAGGAGACGTGGTCGACGGCGCGGTCGCCGCCGGTACCCCCGCCGACTACGCTCTGGTGCTGCGCCGGCTCACCGGCGACACCGAGAAGGTCACCGGCGGGCCGGCCACGACCGTCCGCGAATTCGCCGAGCGCCACGCCCGTACCTGGCCCCTGGAGGAGAAGTGAGCAGGACCGTCGACGACGACACCCCTCTGGTCGGGGCGAACAGCCCGTTCTTCCGCATCGTCAAGGAGGGGCTGGACGGCCTGGTCGACGGGGAGGACTACTACGACCTGCTGGCCGAGGACGTGGTCTTCGAGTTCGTGATCACCGTGCCGGGATACCCCAGGCGCGTCGAGGGACGCCAGGCGATCGTCGACCTGTACAGCGACTACGGCGACTACGTGACGCTGCACGGCGCGGACAACCTGCGCGTCCACCGCGACCCCGAGACCTCGGTGGTCGTCCTGGAGTACGAGGTCCACGGCACCTCGGTCCACACCGGGCGGCCCTACGACAACCGCTTCGTCTCCGTCGTGACCGTCAGGGACCGCAAGGTGGCGCACTGGCGCGACTACCTCGACCCCACCGCCGTGTTCGACGCCCAGGGCTGGCCGCACAGCGGCCGCGCGTAGGAGCCACCGGACCCGCGTCGCCGCCGGGAACCCCACCACCCTCGACCGGGTGGCGTCTCAGGCATTCGGGCTACTGCCCGACAACCTCGGGGGCATCCGAGGAACACCTGACCCCTACATTCGCGGAGAGGAAGGCTGAGGAACATGACCACCGCAATCGTGGGCGTGGGCAACATCGGCGGCGCGGTCGCCCGGCACCTGGTCGCCGGAGGAGAGCACGTCGTCCTGACGGGGAAGAGCGCGTCGCGGGCCCAGGAGCTGGCGGACGAGCTCGGACCGCTCGCGCACACCGCCACCGTCCGGGACGCCGTCGCCGAGGCCGACACCGTCGTGTTCGCCGTCTGGCTCGACACCATCAAGGAGCTGATCCCGCAGGTTTCGCCGCAGCTCGTGGGCAAGGTCGTGGTCGACCCGTCGAACCCGATCGCCTTCGACGACCAGGGCCGGATGGTGCGGTCCCTGCCCGACGGGCAGTCGGCCGGGTCCGTCGTCGCCGCGCTCCTGCCCGGGGGCGCCCACTACGTCAAGGCGTTCGGCACCCTCGCCGCCGAGGCGCTCGCCGCGAGCGCGAACCGCACCCCGCAGCGGGCCGCGCTGCTCTACGCCACCGACGACGAGCACGCCGCGGCGGCCGTCGAGCGGCTGATCCGCACGGCCGGATTCGACCCGGTGAAGGCCGGCGGCCTGGCCGACGCCGGACGCATCGAGGCCCCCGGCGGGGACCTGCACCAGTCCGGCCTCGACGGCGAAGTGGTCGGCGCCGACCAGGCCCGAGCGGCGATCACGGCCGACCGGTGAACGACCGACCGGTGAACGACCGGCCGTTGAACGACCGGCCGTGACAGCCCGTCCGACTGCGCCTGACCACGCCGGATGTGATGTACTCCCGGCCCTCCCGGCCCTCCTGGGCGGGCCGGGTCAGCCGAGGTCGAAGGTGTTCGGCAGGCCGAGGCGGTAGCGGGCTTCGTCGACCAGTTTGAGGGGCTCCAGCTCCGGGGGGCGGAAGAGCAGCTGGATCCGGCAGCGTTCGGCGGGCGAACCGTCGGCGTCCAGGAGGGCGTTGACGGCGCGGCGAGCGGACTCGTTGGCGCCCTCCATGGTGGCCAGGTCGACGTCGGTGCGGACGTAGTCGCCGGCCAGGAAGAAGTTGCCGACGGCGGTGGCGGCGGAGGGCCGGTGGTAGAGCGTGCCGGCGGGGTGGACCAGGAGTTGCTCGCGGTTGGCCGGGGCCGGCCCGCCCAGGCCGGTGACGGCCGGGTCGAGGAACCACGAGTGCACGTCCGCGTCCGTCGGCCAACCGGCGCCCGGCCGGTCGAGGGCCCGACGGCACTGCGCCCAGACCTCGCGGGCCACCTCCTCGCGGGTGCACTCCTTGGCCGTCCTGCCGTAGAGGATGCCGGGGCGGTCCCATTCCGAGACGCAGACCGAGAGGCAGTCGCGCACCGCGCCGTCGCCGTAGGCGGCCGCGAAGTCGCGGTCCCAGAACTGCGCCTGGTTGACCGTGGTGAGCGACCAGGGGGAGTCCAGGCAGATGGCGTGGCCGTGCACCAGCCGCAGCGGGCGGCGCAGGTAGAACTGGATGCCCGTCATCCAGTCGGTGCCGATCGCGTCGCAGCGCGCCAGTTGGGGATCGGCGGCGCGCAGGCGCGGGCCCCAGGTGGCACGGGCATGCTCGACCGGCAGCGCGCTGAGGTAGTAGTCGGCCCGCTCCGTCTCGGGGGCGCCGCCGCCGGCCGGTGCCACCAGGACCCCGGTGATCCGGCCCTCGCCGTACAGCACCTCCCGGACCTCGGTGCCGGTCCGGAACTCGACGCCCAGTGCGGAGAGGTGGGCCGCCCACGGGTCGATCCAGGCCTCACTGGTGGGGCCGTTGAGCACCCGGTCGAGCTGTCCGTCGACGCCGCGCCCGAGCAGCCCGTTCAGCAGGAAGGCCTCGATGATGGTGCGGGCCACCGTACGGGTGCTGGCCTGCTCGGCCCGGGTCGCCACCAGGTCCCGGGACACGCCGACCCCGAGGAGGCGCTGGTAGTCGTGGGACATCCGCCCGGCCCTGATGAAGTCCCACCACGGCACCCGTTCCCACTGCTGCTCGCGGCGCAGGTCGCAGCTGGTCAGGTGAACCAGGACCCGGTCCACGAAGTAGGCCAGCTCGTCGGCGGGCAGGTGCAGCACCTCGTCCAGCGCGCCGGTCAGGGTCCGCCGCAGGGCGTCCGGGGCGAGGTCGCCCAGGTCGAGCGGGCGGCGGGTGAGGGTCCGGAACGGGAGCAGCAGGCCCGGGCGCGGGGCGTCGAAGGCCAGCAGCGCCTGGGTGGCGTCGCGCAGGTTGTCGTGGACGCCGCCGGGGTTGCCCGGGTAGGGGATGCGGCGCAGGGTGTCCGGCAGGTTGCGGTAGAAGCCGGGGAAGAACCGGAAGCCGTGCTCGCCCGGCAGCGCTCGGCGTCCACCGCGCGCGCCGCCAGGCACGTCCATGCTCCGGGCCTTGCCGCCGAGCGCGGCGTAGTACTCGTACACCGTCACCCGGTAGCCGCGCTCGGCCAGTTCGTGCGCCGCGCTCAGCCCGGACACCCCGCCGCCGAGGACCGCCACGGTCCGCCCGGCGCCGCCGCGGGCGCCGGTGCCCGCGCCACGCGGGAGCGCGGCGGCGCCGGCGGCGGGACCGACCGCCAGCGCCCCGCCCAACGCGGCGGCGCGGGTGAGGAACTGGCGTCGGGTCCGCCCGCTCACCGCGTCCTCGTGCGAACCGTCCTGTGAACCCTCGGCCAACCCCATGCTGCGCGCACCTCCGGCTCCTTGGTCACCCCGAGCGGTTGGGATGACCCCCCGGTGTGCAACGAGCGGGACCGGTGCCGGTCACCCGTCACGGGCCAGGGTGGTGGAGGGGTGTTCGACGGGGTGGGCCCGCCCTACGCCCCGTCGTCCTCGAAGCGCGGGAGCGGGGTGCCGCGCCGGGCCATCTCGGCCTCGAAGAGGCGCTGGAACTCCCGCGCGGACTCGTCGAGGACGATCGGCTCGTCATCGTCCTCGTCGGGGACGATGCCCTGCGCTCGCAGCTTCTGGTCCATCACCAGGATCGGGTCCTCGGGGTCGTGGTCGGAAGGGCGGGGCCCCTCGGGTCCGTCCGGGCCGAAGCGGACGGCGCGCTCCACCCGGATGATCCGCAGGAGCCGGTCCTCGACGGTGAGTTCGAAGCCCTGCTCGGCTTCGAGCCGGTCCGCCGCCTCGGCGTAGCGGGCCCGTTGCCGGTCGCTCAGCCGGCGTTCGACCGGCTCGGTCACGCGCAGCCGCATCGACAGGATGTCCCGGGCGCGGAAGGGGGTGGGGGCGTCCATGACGCCGACCGGACGCCACCGGCCGTCGACCCGTTCCGCGACGCCGAAGGCGGCCGGCAGCAGCACCACACCCGGGTGGGTGGTGCTGGAGCGCAGCGCGTCCCGGCGGACCTCGGGCGGGAAGTCGCGTGCGGTGGGCACCAGTTGGATGAGGTCGGTCTTGAGGATGCCGGTGGAGAGCCCGGTCGGCAGGGCGGGGTCCATGACGAAGCCGGCGGCCGGGTCCAGGGCTTCGGCGAGCGGGCGCTTGCGGTGGTCGTCGGGGTCGGTGGAGCGCGGCGGCTCCGGGCCGTCCGGACCGCTGCGGATGTACCGCTCGGCCCGCACCACGCGGTAGCGGACGTCCAGTTCGACCTCGTCGAGCTTCTCCCACTCCAGCCGCCCGGCCGCGGCCAGGTACCGCTGCTGCGCCGCGGTGTCGCCGGCCTGCTCCGCCCGGCCGGCCTGCTCGCGGCAGACCATGCCCAGGTCGTCGCGGGCCGACTGCGGATAGACCTCGGCCATCGAGGTGCGCAGGGCCCAGCCGCCCGTGGGCAGTTCACGGGCGACGCCGAAGGCCCTGCTCCCGGCCGACAGGATCTGCGGATAGCTGTCGCGGGCCGTCCACGCCTCGACGTCCGCCATCCCCGCCACGGGCTCGGTGGGGGCGGCCATCCTGATGGAGAGGTAACCGGGGACATCGTCAGGGAAGTTCACCATGCGCACATGATGCAACCGGTCGGCCACCGAGCGCAGTCAAACGGCCCCTCCTGTCACTCCGAAGGGGCGGGTCACCGCCGTGCCGCTCCGGGTGGCGCGCTACTCGGGTACGAGCACCGCGACGCCCGTCACCCGGTCCGCGGCGAGGTCGGCGAGCGCCGCGTCCGCCCGGCGCAGGGGGTAGCGGCTGACGTGGACCACCGGGCGGGCGCGGGCCGCCTCCGCCAGGAAGGCCAGGCCGTCGGCCCGGGTGTTGGCGGTGACGCTGCGCAGCGTGCGCTCCTGGAAGAGGTGCCGCTGGTAGTCCAGCGACGGGATGTCGGTGAGGTGGATGCCGGCCACGGCGAGCGTGCCGCCGCGGTCCAGCGCGGTGAGGGCGGCGGGCACGAGGCCGCCGACCGGGGCGAAGAGGACGGCCGCGTCCAGCGGCTGCGGGGGCGGGTCGTACGAGTCCCCGGCGAAGGCGGCGCCGAGTTCCAGCGCCAGCCGTCGGGCCGCCTCGGAGCGGGTGAACACGGCCACCCGGGCGCCCCGGGCGAGGGCGATCTGGGCGGTCAGGTGCGCGGACGCGCCGAAGCCGTAGATGCCGAGCAGCCCGCCCGTCGGCAGTTCGGCCCGTTCCAGGGCCCGGTAGCCGATGATCCCGGCGCACAGCAGCGGGGCGAGTTCCTCGGCGGGCGGGCCCTCGGGCAGCCGGTAGGCGTAGCGGGCGTCCGCGGTGACGTGCCAGGCGTAGCCGCCGTGCCGGTCCCAGCCGGTGTAGCGGGAGTCGGGGCAGAGGTTCTCGCGCCCGCTGCGGCAGTACCCGCAGCGGCCGCAGGTCCGGGCCAGCCAGGCCACCCCGGCCCGGTCCCCGACGGTGAACTCCCCGACCTCGGACCCGGCCGCCAGCACGTGTCCGACCACCTCGTGCCCGGGTGTGCGCCTCGCCGTCCTGGGGGAGAGGTCCCCCTCCGCGAGGTGGAGGTCGGTGCGGCACACCCCGCAGGCCTCCACCTCGACCAGGATCTCCCGCGGCCCGGGCGGGTCGAGCGGCCGGTGCTCCCACACCAGCGGGCCCGGGCCCGGCCCGCCGACCGGTCCGGGGCGGTCCACCACCCAGGCTCCGGTCTCCATCGGTAGGGGTTCCCTCGTGGTCATCGCGGCCTCCTGCCGGTCCGCCGGGCACGCGGACCGCCCGGTGTCACGCTCCGTACCTACCCACGGTGCCCCGCGCCCGCCCCGCCAGGCCGCGCACGGCGGGGCCGGTCAGCCCCAGTACCCGGTGTGGACGGCGGAGGCCTCGTCGAACAGGTGCGGGCCGGAGGCCTCCACGGTGTTGCCGCCGGCCGCGAAGACCAGGCGGCAGGGCAGGTCGAGCACCGGTTCGTCCGGGTCCGCTCCCGCGATGGCGTTCAGTTCGGTGGCGGCGAGCGCGTAGACCACCCGCCGGATGCCGCTCCAGTAGATCGCGCCGGCGCACATCGCGCACGGCTCGGTGCTGGTGTACAGGACGGTCTCGGTGAGCTGGTGCGGGGCGAGGGCGCGGCAGGCCGCTCGGACCAGGTTGGTCTCCGCGTGGGCGGTGACGTCGTGGTCGGTCAGGACGGTGTTCTCGGCCGTGAGCAGGACGCCGCCGGACGCGTCGGTCAGCAGTGCGCCGAAGGGGTGGTTGCCGTGGGCGCGGGCGGAGGCCGCGAGTTCGATGGCCGCGAGCAGGTGGGTGCGGGTGTGGTCGGGCATCGGCGTACTCCTCGGGCGTGGAGCGGGCGGGGTGGGAGCGGCTGGGGCGGGGCGGGCGGGAGGCCGACGAGTCGGCCCGGCCGTCCGCCCACCTCCATGGCACCACCGAACCCGGTCCCCGGCAGGGGCCGGACAGCCGACCGGCCCGGCCCGCTCCGAGGAACGGAACGGACCGGGCCGGGCACGGCAGCATCAGGACCGGACGGCCGCCCCCGCCCAGGAGCGGTTGCCGAGGAGGGTCTTGACGTCCGAGGCGAGCCCGTTGTCCGGGTTCACCCGGAACCCGAGCTCGTAGAGGGTGTCCTTGTCCCAGTTGGTGGTGCGCAGCCGGACCGGGACGTCGCCGGGGTGGTTCTGGAGGGCGAGCTTGAGCTCGGCGACCACCTGGGGGTTGATCCGGGCGGCCGGGACGGTGATCTGGACGGGCGGCTTGGTGCCGAGTTCGGCGGAGGAGACGTCGAGGGTGGTGATCTCCTGGCCGAAGACGCTCAGTGACCCGTCGCGCTCGTTGAGCCGGCCGCGGATCGAGATCACGTTGTCCTCGATCATCTGCTCGGCCATGAGATTGTAGGTCGCCGGGAAGAACAGCACCTCGACCGAGCCGTCGCGGTCGGCGAGGGTGATGATCGCCCACGCGTTGCCGGCCTTGTTGATCCGCCGGTCGACGCCGGTGATCAGCCCGGAGAGCCGGACCTCGCCCTCGGAGCGGCCGGAGTCGAGGAGCTGGGCGATCGAGCTGTCGCGGTTCTGGGAGAGGATGTGCTCGGCGCCGTCCAGCGGATGGCTGGAGACGTAGAGGCCGAGCATCTCGCGTTCCAGGGCGAGGAGTTGGCGTCGCGGCCACTCGTTCTCGGTGAGCTGGAAGTCGAGTCCGATGCCGGGCCCGCCGCCCTCGCCGGCGTCGAGGGCGCCGAACAGGTCGTCCTGTCCGATGGCCTGCTGCTTCTTCAGCCCGGTGACGGCGTCGATCGCGTTCTCGTGCACGCTGCTGAGCGAGAGCCGGGTGTGCCCGAGCGAGTCGAAGGCGCCCGCCTTGACCAGGGAGTCGACGGTGCGCTTGTTGCACACCACCAGTTCGACCTTGTCCAGGAAGTCGGCGAAGGAGGTGTACTTGCCCTTCTCCTCGCGGGTGCCGACCAGGGACTCGATGACGGGCACGCCGACGTTGCGCACCGCCTTGAGGCCGAACCGGACGTCGCTGCCGACGGCGGTGAAGTCGACCACCGACTCGTTGACGTCGGGGGAGAGGATCTTGATGCCCATCTGCCGGCACTCGGCCAGGTAGATCGCCATCTTGTCCTTGTCGTCGGCGACGGAGGTGAGCAGGGCGGCCATGTACTCGGCGGGGTAGTTGGCCTTGAGGTAGGCGGTCTGGTAAGAGACCAGACCGTACGCGGCGGAGTGCGATTTGTTGAACGCGTAGCCGGCGAACGGGACCAGGACGTCCCAGACCGCCTGGATGGCCTCGTCGGAGTAGCCGCGCTCCTTGCAGCCGGCGTGGAAGGGGACGAACTCCTTCTCCAGGACCTCCTTCTTCTTCTTGCCCATCGCGCGGCGGAGCAGGTCTGCCTGTCCGAGCGAGTAGCCGGCCAGCACCTGGGCGGCTCGCTGCACCTGCTCCTGGTAGACGATCAGGCCGTAGGTGGGGCCGAGGACGTCCTTGAGCGGTTCCTCCAGCTCGGGGTGGATCGGGATGATCTCCTGCTGGGCGTTCTTGCGCAGGGCGTAGTTGGTGTGCGAGTTCATGCCCATCGGGCCGGGCCGGTACAGCGCGGAGACGGCGGAGATGTCGGCGAACTCGGTGGGCTTCATCAGCTTGAGCAGGGCGCGCATGGGGCCGCCGTCGAGCTGGAACACGCCGAGGGTGTCGCCTCGGGCCAGCAGCTGGTACGTGGTGGGGTCGTCGATCGGGATCTTCTCGATGTCGACGTCGACGCCCCGGTTGGCCTTCACGATCTTGATGCAGTGGTCGATGATGCCCAGGTTCCGCAGACCCAGGAAGTCCATCTTGATCAGGCCCATGGCTTCGCACGACGGGTAGTCGAAGCCGGTGATGATCACGCCGTCCTTGTCCCGCATGTGCAGCGGGATCAGTTCGAGCAGCGGGGTGGAGGAGAGGATGACGGCGGCGGCGTGCACGCCGGTGCCGCGGATCAGGCCCTCGATGCCCCGCCCGGTGTCGATGATCTTCTTGACGTCGGGCTCGTTGTCGTAGAGCGCCCGGATCTCGGTGCCCTCGTTGTACCGCGGGTGCTTGTCGTTGAACAGGTCGGCCAGCGGCACGCCCTTGCCCATGACGTCCGGCGGCATCGCCTTGGTGATCCGGTCGCCCATGGCGAAGGGGTAGCCCAGGATGCGGTTGGCGTCCTTGACGGCGGCCTTGGCCTTGATCGTGCCGAAGGTGTTGACCTGGGCGGTGTAGGCGGAGCCGTACTTGTCGGTGACGTAGCGGACCATCTGGTCGCGCTGGCGGTCGTCGAAGTCGATGTCGACGTCCGGGGGGTTGATGCGCTCGGGGTTGAGGAACCGCTCGAACAGCAGGTCGTGCTCCAGCGGGTCCAGCTGGGTGATGCCGGTCAGGTAGGCGACCATCGAGCCGGCCGCCGAACCACGGCCCGGACCGACCGGGATGCCGTTGTCCCGGCCGTACTGGCAGATGTCGGCGACCACGAGGAAGTAGGCGTCGAACCCCATCGGGGTGATCACGCCCATCTCCAGCTCGACCCGGTCCAGCACCTCCTGGCTGGGGTTGTCGCCGTAGCGGTGCTGGAGGCCGGCGGCGATCTTCTGGCGCAGGAAGGAGGCCTGGGTCTCGCCCTCGGGGACGTCGAACTGCGGCATCCGGTCGACGTAGGTGAAGACCTCCTCGTACGACTCCACCCGCTCGGCGATCGCCAGGGTGTTGTCGCAGGCCTCCGGCAGCTCGCGGAAGAGCTCGCGCATCTCCTCGGCGGTCTTGACGTAGTAGCCGCTGCCGTTGAACTTGAAGCGGTTCGGGTCGTCCTTGTTCTTGCCCACGCCGACGCAGAGCAGGCTGTCGTGGGCGTCGGCCTGGTCGGCGGTGACGTAGTGCGAGTCGTTGGTGGCCAGCAGCGGGATGTTCAGCTGCTTGGCCAGGCGCAGCAGGTCCTCGCGGACGTCCTGCTCGATGGAGAGC
>NZ_LFVW01000844.1:0-2160 GCF_001182915.1 Kitasatospora sp. MY 5-36 | reverse complement strand
CCCGCCGGTACGCCGCGGTGCGGACCCGCAGCGGGGCGGGCTCGGCCGCCGCGGCCGGGCGGGTGGTCACCAGCAGGGCGGGCGCGGCCGGGGCGGCGGGGCGCTCCAGGCCGAGCGCCGGGTCGTACACGGTGACCCGGACGATCACCGGCGCACCGTCGGCGGGCAGCACCGCGCCGATCCGCTCCCGCACCGCCGCCCGGTCCAGCTCGGCGCCGAACAGCACCCGGCAGTCCCGGACCAGCCGGTCCAGGTGCAGGGCCAGACCGCGCACCCGGCCCGCCTCGGCGCGCAGGGTGGTGAAGTGCCCGTAGTTGAGCAGCCCCAGCGCGGCCAGCCGCGCCGGGTCGGCGGGGGCGCCGTCGATCTCGATCTCAGCCATCCCCCGAGTCTGCCAGCTGCGGGGACCCGGGCCGCGGCGCGGAGCCCGGCAGCGCGGACCGCGGGGGCACTGACTGCGGCGGGACGGACTCCGGCGACGCGCCCTCCGGCAACGCGCTCTCCGGCAGCGGCACCGGGCGGTACGGGCTCACCACCCGCCGGCCCGCCGCCCGGGCCACCCGCTCGAACTCCTCTATCCGGTACGCCAGGCCCTCCGGCTCCCCGGCGTCCGACCAGCGCCACGCCTCCGCCCACCACTGCGGGCCGCGCACCAGCGGTCGGCCGGCCAGCGCCAGGTACAGGGCCAGCGTGGAACGGGCGTACTCGTGCACCCAGCCGTCGCAGCCCCGGTAGTCCGCCGTCTCGTCCAGCCGCAGCCAGCGGCCCTCCTGCCCGGCGGCCAGTATCGGCACCCAGCCGCGCAGCCGGTCGGCGACCAGCAGGAGCAGCCGGCCGTCCTCCTCCCGCACCCGGTGCAGGGGGAGTTGGGGCATCCGGGCGAAGGAGAGCGAGTGCTTCCAGCCCACCACCCACAGGCCCCGGCGCAGGTAGTAGCGGACCGCCGGCTGCCAGGTCCAGTGCGCCTCCAGCCGGAACCCCGGCAGGCCCTCGGCGGTGGCCGCCGCGTACACCTCGTCCAGCGCGGCGGCGGCCAGGCCCCGCCCGCGCGCGGCCGGGGTCACGTAGAGGGAGGAGACGGCGAGCTGGCTCGGGCCCTTGGTCCAGTTGTCCACGGCGACGGTGCCCACCACGGCGCCGTCGTCGTCCTGGATCCAGTAGCGCCGCCGGTACAGCTCACCGCCCGGCCACTCCCGCCCGCTCTCCCCCAGCCGCTCCCGCCAGGCGCGCTCCGCCGGCGGCGCCAGCCCGTCCGGGTCCACCAGCTCGCCCAGCCCGCCCTCCACCAGGGACGCCAAGTCCCAGAGCGCGAACCGCCGTTCGTCCCCCGGCCCGGCCGCCCGAAGCCGCGGCCCCGCCGCCAGCCGGTCCTGCGCCCGCTCCACCGCCGCATCCCACGACCTCACCACAGGGCGAGGATAGCGGCGCGGCCGGGACGATCAGTAATCCGGCCGCCACCGAATGTCAGTGCGGGGAGCGGGAGGTGGCGCCGACCCCGCCCCGCCGCCGGGCCGGCCCCGAGGACGGCGCCCGCCACCGGCGGCCGTCGGGGCGGGGTAGGGAAAACCCGACCACGAGACTCGACCTGGCCGTGATGACCCCGCCGAGCTGCGGCGATGCAATGAAGCGGTGACGAAACGGGCGTGGTGGTGGTGCGGCGGGTGGCTGGTCGCGGCGGGGTGGGCGGGGGCGTTCCCGGTGGTGTCCGGGCTCGGTCCGCACCGGAGTTGGGGGGCCTGGGCGGCCTGCGGGTACCTGCTGGCGGCGCTCGCCGTGGTGCTGGTGCGGCGGCGCGGACGTGAGGTCTCGGTGGCGGTCGCGGCCCTCGGGGCGGTGCTGGTGCCACTGCTCCTGCTGGTCCTGGACGGGCGGGGGCAGAGCGAGGTCGGGGTGATCGAGCGCTCCGGGTCGCTGCTGCTGCACACCGGCACGCCGTACCTGGCCGAGCCGCGGACCGTCGAGGAGTACACCCCGTACCTCCCCGGGATGGCCCTGCTGGGCCTGCCCCGGGCGCTGCTGGACGGCACCCCGCTGGGCGGCTCGCCGCTGGGCGACGCCCGGCTGTGGTGCGCGGCGGTGTTCCTGGTCTGCGTGCTGCGGACGGTGCCCGCCGGGCGCCGGCTCGGCGCCGCCGCGCTCACCGCCTCGCCGGTGGTCGCG
>NZ_LFVW01000843.1:0-3925 GCF_001182915.1 Kitasatospora sp. MY 5-36 | reverse complement strand
GGGTGGCGGCCGAGGCGGCGCGGTGCCGGGCGATCACGGCGGGCAGGCCGTCGGCGGCGATCCGGTCCAGGCAGGCGCCGAGCGCGAGCATCTCCAACTGGGCCGGGGCGTGCGGCAGTACGGCGCGGCCGGCGTCGGTCCAGCGCTCCTTCCAGTCCAGCAGCGAGAGGTAGGAGCGGCGCGGGGCGGCCGGGTTGGCGGCGATCCGCGCCCAGGCGCGCTCGGAGACGGACACGGCGGAGACGCCGGCCGGGCCGCCCATCGCCTTCTGGCCGCCGATGACGCACAGGTCGACGCCCCACTCGTCGGTGAGCACGGGCTCGGCGGCGACGGAGGCCACCGCGTCGAGCATCAGCAGCGCGCCGTGCTCGCGGACCACGGCGCCGATCTCGGCGACCGGGTTGGTGTTGCCGGTGGCGGCCTCGGCGTGCACCAGGGAGACGAAGTCGATCTCCGGGTTCGCCTCCAGGGCCGCGGCGACCTGCTCGGCGCTCACCGCGCTGTCGAAGGGCACGGCCAGGTCGACGACCTTCGCCCCGCAGGAGCGCAGCCAGTTGCCGAAGGTCTGCCCGTACGGGCCGGTGACGACGTTGAGGGCGGTCGAGCCGGGGTGCGCGGCGCCGCGGATCGCGGCCTCCAGGGGCAGCAGCGCCTCGCCCTGGGTGACGATCACGTCGGCCCCGGTGTGCAGCAGGGCGGCCACCTGGTCCTCGATCGCCGCGAACTCGGCGGCGCTGAGCGGGGGCAGGTCGAGGAAGGGGCTCACGTCGGTATCGCCTTTCGCGGGGTTTCGCGGGAGTCGCGCGGGGGCCGCGCGGGGGTCGTGCGGGGTGGGGGTGCGGAAACGAGTCTGCCGCATTGTGACTGCTTACACGGAACCCGCCCGTCGGTAGAGTGCGGCCATGAGCGATGGCGCGGTGCTGCACGTGCGGGGTCGGGTACTGGTCGGTCCGCAGGACGTCCGGGACGAACTCTGGGTGGTGGACGGCCGGGTGAGCTTCACCCGCCCGCCGACTGCCGGGGACGTCCGGACGGTGACCGGCTGGGTGCTGCCCGGCCTGGTGGACGCGCACTGCCACGTCGGCCTGGACGCGCACGGCGCGGTGGACGCCGAGACCAGCGAGAAGCAGGCGTTCACCGACCGGGACGCCGGCACCCTGCTGATCCGCGACGCCGGCTCGGCCGCCGACACCCGGTGGATCGACGACCGCGAGGACCTGCCCCGGATCATCCGGGCCGGGCGGCACATCGCCCGCACCCGCCGCTACATCCGCAACTACGCGCACGAGATCGAGCCCGGCGACCTGGCCGCCTACGTCCGGGCCGAGGCCCGGCGCGGGGACGGCTGGGTGAAGCTGGTCGGCGACTGGATCGACCGCGAGCGCGGCGACCTCGCCGCCTGCTGGCCCGGCGACGCGCTGGCCGAGGCGATCGCGGCGGCGCACGAGGAGGGCGCCCGGGTCACCGCGCACTGCTTCTCCGCCGAGTCGCTGCCGGACCTGCTGGCGGCCGGGATCGACTGCGTCGAGCACGCCACCGGCCTGACCGAGGAGCTGATCCCGGTCTTCGCCGAGCGCGGGGTGGCGATCGTGCCGACCCTGGTCAACATCGCGACCTTCCCGGACCTCGCGGCCGGCGGCGAGGCCAAGTTCCCGGCCTGGTCGGCGCACATGCGGCGGCTGCACGAGCGCCGGTACGCCACGGTGGGCGCCGCGCACGACGCGGGCATCCCGGTGTTCGTCGGCACCGACGCGGGCGGCTCGCTGGCGCACGGGCTGGTCGCGGAGGAGGTGGCGGAGCTGGTGAAGGCGGGGCTGAGCCCGGCCGAGGCGCTGTCGGCGGCGAGCTGGGGAGCGCGCGCGTGGCTGGGGCGGCCGGGGCTGGAGGAGGGCGCGCCGGCGGACTTCGTGGTGTACGCGCAGGACCCGCGGGCGGACGTCCGGGTGCTCGCGGACCCGCGGCTGGTGGTGCTGCGGGGGCGGCCGGTCGGGTAGCCGCGCCGGGGGTTCCGCCGCGGGGCCGGGGAGGGTGTTCGGGCGGGGGCGCGGCCGGCTCCCGAGCGGCCCGTCGCTGGGGTGCCGCCGGCCCGTCGGGCCCTCTCGATCACATGATCATCCGCTGAAAGCCGTGTCGGTGTAGGCCGATAGGGTGGCGACCATGGCACCGCGTCCACTGAACGAGATCGTCGAGCCCGGCTGGGCCACCGCCCTGGAACCCGTCGCCGGACGGGTCGCCGCGATGGGCGACTTCCTGCGCTCCGAGCTGACCGCAGGCCGCACCTACCTGCCCTCCGGCCCGAACGTGCTGCGCGCCTTCCAGCAGCCCTTCGCCGACGTGCGGGTGCTGATCGTCGGGCAGGACCCGTACCCGACCCCCGGCCACGCCGTCGGGCTCAGCTTCTCGGTGGCGCCGGAGGTGCGGCCGATCCCGGCGAGCCTGATCAACATCTACCGGGAGTACGGCACCGACCTGGGCCTGCCGGAGCCGTCCAACGGGGACCTCACCCCGTGGACGAACCAGGGCGTGCTGCTGCTCAACCGGGTGCTCACCGTCCAGCCGCGCAAGAGCGGCGGGCACCGGGGCAAGGGCTGGGAGGCGGTCACCGAGCAGGCGATCCGGGCGCTGGTGGCGCGCGGTGGCCCGCTGGTGGCGATCCTGTGGGGGAGCGACGCCCGCAACCTGCGGCCGCTGCTGGGCAACGTCCCGTCGGTGGAGTCGGTCCACCCCAGCCCGATGTCGGCCGACCGCGGCTTCTTCGGCTCGCGGCCGTTCAGCCGGGCCAACGAGCTGCTGGTGCGGCAGGGGGCGCAGCCGGTGGACTGGCGGCTGCCGTAGCAGAGATGGGTCAGCGCAGAATGCCAATCTCACTCCAACGGGTGAAATGACGTTCTGTGTTACTCATGTGACGGATTGTTCGAGAAGACTGGCGGCTCATCGTTTCATCTGTGTGGGGGTACCGCCTTGTCTTCTCGCCCGTCTTCGGCCTCGTCTTCGCGCCCGTCCGCTCGCCCGTCCTCTCGCCGAATCGTTTCCGCCGCCGCGGCCACCGCCGTGGTGGCGAGCTCACTGCTCACCGCCGCGCCCGTCCAGGCGGCCGAGCCCGCCCCGTCGTCGCCCGGTAAGGCGCGCGCCGTCACCGCCGAACTCGATCTGGACGTCAGTCTGTTGAACAAGGCGGTGGACGTCCCGGTGAACATCGCGCTGAACAAGGTGGAGTCGCCGGCGCAGCGCGACGGCTCGATCCTGACCGCCACGGTGGCCGGGGTGGACCAGACGGGCCCCGTCACCCTGGTCAAGGCGGACGTCGGCAAGTCGGTCACCCGCGTCGACGCCAAGGGCGCCACCGCCTCCGTCAAGCTGGTCAACGCCGACGTGCACGCCCCCGGCCTGCCCGCCACCGCGCTGCTCGGCCTGGAGGCGATGAGCGCCGAGGCCAGCTGTCCGGTGGACGGGCAGCCCACCGCCGACGTGGTCGCGCCGCTCAAGCTCAGCGTGCTCGGCAAGCCGGTCACCGTCGGCCTGTACGGGCCGACCAAGGTGGACGTGCCGCTGGTCGGCAGCGTCTCGGTGGAGTTCTCCAAGAAGACCGTCACCACGACCACCGCCGCCGCCTCCGCCCTGGAGGTGCAGGTGGAGGTGAACCCGCTCAACCTGAACGTCGCCAAGGTCACCGGGAAGGTCACCGTCGCCTCGGTGAGCTGCGAGAAGCCCTCCGGGTCGGCGGCCACCCCGTCCGGCCCGGCCACCCAGAGCGCCGCGCCCACCAGCGCGCCCGCCGTCGAGCCGGTCGCCGACACCACCGCCTCGCGCACCCCCGTTCCGCAGGCCGCGGTGGAGAAGCCGGAGAAGTCGGAGAAGCTGGCCGCCACCGGCGGCAGCAGCGCCACCGGCCCGCTGGCCGCGGGGGCCGCCGCCCTGGTCGCGG
>NZ_LFVW01000842.1:0-3926 GCF_001182915.1 Kitasatospora sp. MY 5-36 | reverse complement strand
GGCTCGGGCAGCGCCGCGCGGTCCACCTTGCCGCCGGCCGTCAGCGGGAAGGCCTCCAGCGCGGTGAGCGTCGCCGGGACCATGTGCTCGGGCAGCCGCTCGGCCAGCCAGGCCCGGGCCTCGGCGTACCCGGGCGCGGCGCCGCTGACGTACGCGGCCAGCCGGCCCTCGTGCGCCACCACCACGCAGCCGGTGACGCCGGGGTGGCCGGCCAGCACCTGCTCGACCTCCCCGGGCTCGACCCGGAAGCCGCGGATCTTCACCTGGTGGTCGGTGCGGCCGAGGAACTCCAGCGGGCCCTCCCCGGTGGCTCGGCGCACCAGGTCGCCGGTGCGGTACATCCGGGCACCCCCGGGACCGTCCGGGTCCGCGAACGGGTCGGCGACGAAGCGGCCGGCGGTCAGGCCCGGGCGGCCGAGGTAGCCGGAGGCCAACAGCGGCCCGCCGACGTACAGTTCACCGGCCTCGCCGGGCGGCACCGGCCGCAGCCGCTCGTCGAGCACGTGCAGCAGCCGCCCGCCGACGGCGGTGCCGATCGGCACCCGGGCACCCGGCTGCTCCTGACCGCCGTCGAGCCGGTGGACGGTGGCGGTGACCACCGTCTCGGTCGGACCGTACGCGTTCAGCAGCGGCACCCCGGTCGCCGCCCACCAGGCGGCGGCGGTGGCCGGCTCCAGCTTGTCGCTGCCGGAGACCATCAGCCGCAGGGTGCGCGGCACCCGGCCGCCCAGCGCCGCCACCACGTCCTGGAAGTAGCCCGCGGCCAGGTTGGCGACGGTGACGCCCTCGGCGTCCAGCAGTTCCAGCAGCGCGGCCGGGGCGAGCAGCCGCTGCTCCGGCAGGACGAGGCAGGCCCCGGCGGACAGCGCGCCGAGCACCTGCTCCACGGCCACGTCCACGGTCGGACGGGCGAACTGCAGCACCACGTCCCGCTCGGTCAGGCCGAGGGCCTCGACCACACCGGCCAGGTGGCCGGTCAGGGCCGCGAGCGGGACGTGCACGCCCTTGGGGCGGCCGGTGGTGCCGGAGGTGTAGATGACGTAGCCGGCGCCCGTGCCCTTCCCTTCGCCGAGCTCGGTGAGCTCCTCGCCGTCGAGGGCGAGCCCGGCCCCGGCGTCCTCGACGATCCAGCGGTTGCGCTCCTCGGGCGCCTCCCGGTCCAGCGGCAGGTAGGTGGCCCCCGCCCGCAGCGCCGCCAGCAGCGCGACCACGTGGTCCAGCCGGTCGCGGCCGGTCACGGCGACCGTCCGCCCGGGGGCGAGCCGGGCGGCGAGGGCGGCGCTCAGTCCGTCCAGCTCCCGGTAGCCGACGGTCCGGGCCCCGGCCCGGACGGCCGGCCGCTCCGGGAAGCGCGCGACGGCGGAGGCGAACGGCGCGAATGCGGGCGCCGTGAATTCGACGGGAAAACCGCGAGAGGACATCATCCAGCCCCAGATCGTGAGAGGAATCGGCGAAGAAGGCGATAGGGGGATTACGAAGGCCCTATCGGCAGAACGGGCGGAAGGAAGTCGGCAGTTTCCTTCTGCCGCTTCCCGAGCAGGCCAGGGCTACCGGCCGAGGGGGACTCCGGAACTCCCGGGGGACCAGACGTCCGCCTCTTCCAGGGCCTCCGGGGAGTACTTCCCGAGCGCGCTGATCAGCAGCCGGAGTTCCAGCGCCAGGCATTCCGTGAAACGGCGGAGCCCGGATTCCCGGTCCTCCGCGACGGCGAGCAGCGCCGCCCGCCCGAGGCCCACCGCGCGGGCCCCCAGCGCCAGGCTCTTGACCGCCCGGGCGCCCTCCCAGATCCGCCCGGAGACCAGCAGGCAGGGCGGCGGCACGACCGCCAGCCGGCGCAGGCACTCCGCGAGCGGCAGGCCGACGTGCGGCAGGAACACCCCCGGCGCCCAGCCGGTGCCGCCCTCCGCGCCGTCCACCACGACGGCGTCCGCCCCGGCCTCGTGCGCCACCCGGGCGGCGTCGGCCACGTCCCGGCCGGGGTAGAGCTTCACCCAGATCCGCACCCGCGGGTAGTTGTTGCGCATCAGCCGGATCTGCTGGCGCAGGATCTCCGCGGTGAAGGTGCCCGGGGTGGCGGCGCGCAGCACCCGCCCGTCGCCGAACAGCGGGTCGAGCCCGAAGCGGTCGCCGAGCGCGGCGGCGGCCTCCGCGTCCAGCACGGTCATCCCGCCCAGGCCCGGTTTGGCGCCCTGGCCGACCTTCAACTCGAAGGCCAGCCGCCCGGATTCGAGCAGCGGCAGGGCGGCCGGGTCGCTGTGGACGAGGTTCCACACCTCGGCGTCGGCGTCCTCGGTGCTCTGCTGGACGGCCACCCCGCCGAGCCCGTCCGGGAGTTCCTCGCCGTAGGCGCGCAGCCGGCCGAGCAGGGTGCGGTCGGCGGCCTCGCCGAGCCGGCCGTAGCCGTTGACGGGCACCACGTTCTCGCCGATCACCATCGGGATCCCGAGCGCCCCGGCCTGCCGGCTGAGGGCCAGTCCGAGGTCGCCGCCGGCCGCCCGGGTGGAGCCGGTCGCGGAGACGTACACCGGCAGCGCGGAGGCGAACCCGCCGATGGTGGTGGCGAGTTCGACGTCCCGGTAGTCGGGCTCGCGGCCCAGGTCGATCAGCTTGGCGAGCCGCTGCGGCAGGAACAGCGGCGGGACGATCCGCAGGGCGTCGAGGGCGTCGGACGACTGTGCCTCCTCGGCCGCGCCGGCGCCGAACAGCACCCGCCCGTACTCCTCGGCGGGCGGGAACACGGCGGCCGCCCCGGCCCGGGCCCGCCGCCGGACCTCCTCCTCCGGGAACCCCGGCGCGGTCAGGTCGCTCATGGCGACACCACCCCGGCGACCTTGGGGAACGCGCTGGCCTGCCAGACGGCGTCCAGCCCGGCGACGTACCGGGTGAGCCGCTCGACGCCGATGCCGAAGCCCGCGCTGGCCGGCACGCCCTCGCGCACCAGGTCCAGGTACCAGCGGTACTTCTGCGGGTTCTCGCCGGTCTCCCGCATCCGGGTGACGATCTCCGCGTAGTCGTTGGTGCGCTGGCTGCCGCTGCACAGCTCGCCGTAGCCCTCGGGCGCGAGCAGGTCGAAGTTCCGCAGCAGGCCCGGGTCCTGCGGGTGCTCGCGATCGTAGAAGCCGCGTGAGCCCTTCGGGTAGTCGGTGACGAAGAACGGCCGGTCGCGCCGGGCCGACAGCAACGCCTCGCCCTCCCAGTCGAGTTCGGCGTCCAGGCTCTGCGGGTGCCCGATCCCGCGCAGTTCGGCGACCGCCTCGGCGTGCCGGACGCGGCCGAAGGAGCCCTTCAGCAGGTCGGCGAACGCCTGCGGGTCCCGGCCGAGTTCGGCGAACTCCTTGGGCAGCTCGCGCACCGTGCTGCCGACGATGTGCACCACCAGCTCCTCGGCCAGCCGGACGGCGTCGTCCCGGCTCGCGCCGGCCGCCTCCACGTCCAGCTGGTGGAACTCGGCCAGGTGCCGGCTCGTCCCGGCGGTCTCCAGCGGCTCCAGACGGACGTTCGGGGCGATGCAGAAGATCTTGTCGAAGGCGAGCAGCGAGGCCTGCTTGTACAGGATCGCGCTGGTCATCAGCTTGTAGCGGTGGCCGTAGAAGTCGATGTCCACCTGCTTCGAGCCGCGCGCGCCGGGGTCGGTGACCGGGCCGATGATCGGCGGCAGCAGCTCGGTGAAGCCCCGGCCGCGCAGGAACTCGCGGGCGGCGGACAGCAGGTGCTGCTGGATCCGCAGCGCGCTGCGGGTGGTCGGGTCGGTCAGGTGCCGGCCCGGATCGGTCGGGGGCAGGGAGGTGGCGTCGGGCATGGTCGGAGTCCTCTTCTCTCGGGGGGCCGTGGTCCGCCGTCGGGGGCGCGGGCGGTCGTCGGTGGTGGAGCGCCGGCCGGGCGGGACGGCTGCAGCGCGGGCGGCTCGGCTGGGCGGCGGCTCAGCG
>NZ_LFVW01000841.1:0-3934 GCF_001182915.1 Kitasatospora sp. MY 5-36 | reverse complement strand
GGCGGTGGCAGCGGCTGCTCCGCGGCCAGGCGGCGCGGCTCGCGGGCGAGCAGCCCGGCGGCGCGGCGCAGGTCCTCTTCTATTCGGCCCCGGGCGAGTACCGGATGTCGGGCGCTGTCCTGCCGGGAGGCCGGGTCGACCTCGGGGAGGTAGGTGCGCACCGCCCCGCCGTAGACGGTGTGGTACTCCAGCGCGACGTTGAACCCGGTGCGGGCGCCGGGGTCCAGCACGTAGGCGGTGGCGAGGCCGGGCAGCTGCTGGCAGAGCGGGGCCACCACGTCCCGCACCCAGCTGTCGAGCGGCAGGTTCACCGGGACGCTGGCCACCACGGTGGGCAGCCTGCGCTCGGGGTCGCACAGCTCGTCGATCAGGGCGTCGACCTCGTCGGCCGTGATCACCCGGGGGCCGGAGTGCACGGCGGTCGGGCCGTCGGTGGCGTCGAGCAGCGGGAGGAGCGTACGGGCGAGTTCGGGCACCGGCACCCGGCACGGGGTGCGCACACCGCTGCCGGTGCTGTGGGTCTCGGCCTCCAGCCGGACCCAGGTGGGGCCGTCGGAACCGGTGGCCACGGTGAGGGTGAGCTGCTGGGTGCCGTGCGGGGCCGGGGTGCGCAGGCGGCGGCGGTCGTATCGGCCCGTACCCGGGCCGCCGCGCAGCGGACCCTGGTCGCGGTCGAGCAGGACGCGCTCGCCCAGGCGGAGGCGCTCGGCGGTGGGAGCCGGCTCGGTGCCCTGCTCGGCGGGGGCGCGGTGGGCCGGCGGGGGCTCCTCGAAGCCCTCCTGCTTCAGCCAGCAGGCCAGTTGTTCGTCGGCCAGGGCGACGGCCTCGGCGTGTGAGAGGGCCGTGGTGACCGTCATCCGGTAGGGCGTCGCGGGGCCGCGGGGGCCGGGCAGGTCTGCGGCGGCGTGCGAGCGGACGCGGTTCGGGGCGGGGCGGTTCGCGATCGGATGGTTCGAGGTCGGACGGCTCGTCGGGTGGTTCGTCGAGTGGCTCGTGGGGCGGTTCGAGGTCGGGTTCGTCGCGGACTGGGAATTCGAGGTCGATCGATCCGAGGTCATGCGCATACCTCCGTGGTGCGGGGTGGGGTCCTGTGTCCTCCATCGATGGTTTCGTCCGGTTCTGCCGGAGCCTTGCCCAGGAAACGCCACGGCCCGGAGCGGAAGTTCCAACTCCGGGCTACGACACTACGTTCGGGTGAATCTGCTCAAGCGGTCTTCCGCGTGGCGCGGGGCCTGGGCTACGGGAAACGGCCGGTCACGGGCCGTCCGACGGATCGTCCGACCCCCGGGGCCCAGGAGCTACCCCCCGCCCCCGCGGCCAAAGCGGCACCTCGGGTCAGACCGGCACCTCGACGTACGTGCGGCCGGCCGGGACCGCCACCGCGGTACCGCCGGTCGCCTCGGCCAGCCAGGTGTGGAAGTCCGCCACGTCCGGCTCCGGCACCCCCACCTCGATCCGCACCCCGGCGGCCTCGTAGGCCAGGTCGCTCACCGTGTATCCGGCCGCCCGCAGGTCGTTCTCCACCCGCCCGGCCCGGACGTGGTCCACCGTCACCGCGAGCAGCGCGACCGGTCGGCGCTCCAGCAGGCCGACCTCGTCCACCGCCTCCGACACCGCGTTCCCGTACGCCCGCACCAGGCCGCCCGCACCGAGCTTGATCCCGCCGAAGTACCGGGTGACCACGGCGACCGTGTCGGTCAGCCCGCGTCGGCGCAGCACCTCCAGCATCGGCACCCCGGCCGTGCCGCCGGGTTCGCCGTCGTCGCTGGAGCGCTCGCGGCGCTGCTCGTCGCCGACCACGAAGGCGGTGCAGTTGTGCCGGGCGTCCCAGTACTGCTTGCGGATGCCCGCGATGAAGGCCTGCGCCCCCTCCTCGTCGGTGACCCGGGCGAGGTGGCAGATGAACCGGGACTTCTTGATCTCGGTCTCGTGGCTGCCGGCCCGCCGGATGGTGAGGTACGGCCTGGCGGTGGGCTCCGGCGTGGCGGACATGGCGCGGGGGTCCTCCCGAGGACGGTGAAGGCTGACGGCGCGCCCCGGGACACCGGGGCGGCACCGCCAGCCTAGTTGGCGCACGACGGGAGGGATCAACGGCCGGGGGCCGGGAACCGGCCGAGCCGGAGGATCGACGGCCGGGACCCGGCTGTCGGACGCGGACGGGTCAGCGGCCGGCCAGGGCGTTCAGCCGCCCGCGGTCCAGGCCGGTCAGCGCGGTGACCTCGGTGAGGTCGACGGCGCCGCAGTCCAGTCCGCGCAGCAGGTAACCGCTCAGCGCCCGGGCGGTGGCCGGCTCGTCCATCACGTCGCCGCCCGCCTTGGCGACGTACGCGGCCAGCCGCGCGGCGGCGGCCGCCAGGCCCTCGCGGTAGAAGGAGTAGACCGCGACGTAGCGGGTGGGCAGGTGCGCCGGGTGCATGTCCCAGCCCTGGTGGTAGGCGCGGGCCAGCGAGCGGCGGACCAGGCCGTGGTGGAGCTTCCAGGCGGCGTGCACCTGTTCGGTGGAGCCGGTCGGGACGACGTTGGTCGAACCGTCGGAGAGCCGCACCCCGGTGCCCGCGGCCGCCACCTGCATGACCGCCTTGGCGTGGTCGGCGACCGGGTGGTCCATGCTCTGGTGGGCCGCGCTGACGCCGCAGGCGGCGCTGTAGTCGAAGGTGCCGTAGTGCAGGCCGGTGGCGCGCCCCTCGGCGGCCTCGATCATCCGGGCGACGGTGGCCCGGCCGTCCGGGCCGAGGATCGCCTGGGTGGTCTCGATCTGGATCTCGAAGCCGATCCGGCCGGCGGGCAGCCCGGCCCGGCCCTCGAAGTCCTCCAGCAGCCGGACCAGCGCGGTGACCTGCTCGGCGTAGGTCACCTTGGGCAGGGTCAGGACCAGGCCCTCCGGGAGCCCGCCGTTGGCCAGCAGGGTGGCCAGGAACAGCTCCAGGGTGCGGATGCCGCGGGCCCGGACGGCGGCCTCCATGCACTTGGTCCGGATGCCGAGGTACGGCGGGGCGCCGCCCTCGGCCACCGCCGCGGCGACCAGTTCGGCGGCGCGGACGGCGGCCGCGTCCTCCTCGGCGTCGGGGCGGGGTCCGTACCCGTCCTCGAAGTCGATCCGCAGGTCCTCGACCGGCTCGCGCTGCAGCTTGGCGCGGACCCGGGCGTGCACGTCGGCGAGCAGCTCGTCGTCCGCGACGCCGAGGGCTCGGGCCAGTTCGGCGGGGGTGGCGGCGTGGCGGTCGAAGGCCTCCAGGGCCCGGCGGCCCCACTCCCGCACGGTGTCGGCACCGAAGGCGTCGGCCGGGACGTAGACGGTGTGCACCGGCTGCCTGGTCCCGGGCTCACCCGGGTAACGGCGCGCCAGATCGGCGTCGACCGGGGCGAGCAGCGCCTCCACGGCGGCACGGGCCCCGGTGGAGAAGGAGGCCCCGTCCGCCGGCCCGTTTCCGTCGACCCCGACCCGTGTCATCCGCACTCCCCATGCCGAACCAGCGCTTCAACAGTTTGTTGAGGCGAAGGTAGCTCCGGCGGGATCGGGCGTCAATGGCCGCCCGGGCCCTGGACGGTGGCGGCGGCGGTCAGTCCCGCCCGGCGGCGGCGTAGCGCTCGTTCAGCTCCGGGTAGAGGTCGGCGACCTCCTTGGGGTGGACCGAGCCGTCCGGTCCCTTGCCGGTGACGCCGTACTCCCTGGTCAGCCAGTCGGCGAGGCGCTGGGGGTCGGGCTGGTGGCTGTGGGCGTCCATGTACGAGACGAGCGCGGCGTAGGCGACGTCCGGGTCGAGGCGCGCGGGCGCCGGGGAGAACGCGGACTGCTCGGCGCGGGCCGACTCGGCGGCCGGGACCGGCTGCGCCAGCTCGGCGGGCTGCGCGAACTCGGCGGGCTGCTCGGGCTGCTCGAACTGCTCGGACCGCTGCTGCGGGCCGACCGGGTGCTGGGCCTGCGGACCGGGCG
>NZ_LFVW01000840.1:0-3951 GCF_001182915.1 Kitasatospora sp. MY 5-36 | reverse complement strand
CGGCCGGCCAGCACCGCGGCGCCCTCCCGGCGGCGGGCGTCGCGGTCGGCGATGACCCGGCCGACCTCCTCGTCGAGCGCGGCGAGGGCGCGCAGGCGGCGGGTGCAGACCCGGTCGACCGCCCAGAAGCCGCCCATCACCTCGACGAAGCGGTCCACCGCCGCCCAGGGGTCGGCCTGGGTGAAGGCCTCGGCGAGCCGGGCCATGCCGCCCTGCTCGGCGAGGGCGTCGCAGACCGCCTCCAGCAGGCCCGCCTTGGAGCCGAACTGGTAGTAGACGGTCGCCCGGGCGACGTCCGCGCGGCGGGCGACCGCGTCCAGCGAGACCCCGCCGGTCTCGGCCAGGTGCGCGCGGGCGGCCGCGACGATCCGGGCGCGGGTCTCGTCGACCTCCGCCTGCCGCTGTCCCATCCGGTAGGACCGGGGGCTCATCCCGCTCGCCTCCACTCGTTCCGTGTGAACTGGCAGTATCGCCGATCGGTTCACCCGGGCGGGGAAGGCCCGGCGCCCGGCGGAGCGGGCCCGGCGCTCAGAGCATGACCCGCCCGCCGCTGACGTCCAGGGTCTGCCCGGTGATCCAGGAGGACGCGTCGGAGGCCAGGAAGAGCGTGGCCGAGGCGACGTCCGCCGGCTCGCCGAGGCGGCCCAGCGGGTGCGCGGCGGCGACCGCGGCCTGCACCTCGGGCGGCATCTGCGCGGCGGTCCGCTCGGTGCGGACGGCGCCCGGTGCGATGGCGTTGACCCGGACGCCCTCACCGGCGACCTCCAGCGCGAGGTGCCGGGTGAACATCAGCACCCCCGCCTTGGCCGTGGCGTACGCCGCGGAGGCGCCGCCGGCCAGCCGGCCGGCCGTGGAGGCCATGGTGACGATCGAACCGCCGCGGCGGGCCAGCAGGCCGGGCAGGAAGGCCTGGACGGTGAGGAAGGTGGCGGTGAGGTTGCCGTCGAGCACGGCCCGCCAGTGCTCCTCGGTCTCGCGGACGGTCGGTACCGGGTAGCCTCCGCCGCCGGCGAAGGCGGCCAGGGTGTCGACGGGGCCGAGGTCCCGCTCGATCCGGGCGGCGGCGGAGCCGAGTGCCGCCGCGTCCGTGCAGTCGGCGACCAGTCCGAGCGCCCGCACCCCCTCCGCCCGCAGGCCGTCCGCCACCTCCGCCAGCGCCTGCGCGTCGCGCCCGAGGACGGCGACGGCCGCGCCCTGCCGGGCGAAGGCGCGGGCGGTCTCCGCGCCGATGCCGCGGCTGCCGCCGGCGACCACGACCACCCGGCCGTCCAGGTCGGGGTACCGATCCTGCCGAACTCCCATGTTCCATCGCTCCTTCGGGTTCGCACACGCGGTGCGCCGTGGTTCACTTGATTTCATTCATACAGTCCGTCTGAATGAATGACAAGGCGCCATCCGAGACCGAACCATCCCGAACCATCCCGAGGAGGGAACCGATGAGGATCGCAGTCGTGGGTGCCACCGGACGCACCGGCCGTCTGGTGGTCGACCTCGCACTGGCCGCCGGACACACCGTCACCGCCGTCGCCCGCGACCCCGCCCGGCTACCGGAGTACGCGCACGGCACCCCGCTCACCGCCCGGGCCGACGTCGGCCGGCCGGGCTCCCTGCGGGGGCCGCTGAGCGACCAGGACGCCGTCGTCGCCACCCTCGGCACCACCGGCCGCCGGACCGCCACCACCGTCTTCTCCGACGGCGCCCGGGAGTTGACCGCGGCACTGCGGGACGGCGGCGCCCGGCACCTGGTCACGATGAGCTCGGCGGGGCTGGACACCAGCCGGCTCCCGCGCGCCCAACGGGTGGTGGCCAGGCTGGTGGTCGACCGGCTGTACCGGGAGGTCCACCACGACCTGGCCCGGATGGAGGCGGTGCTCGCCGGCTCCGACACCGCCTGGACGGTCGTCCGCGTGCCGATGCTCAAGGACGGCCCGCCGTCCCCGGGCCCGCAGGTCTCGTACGACCGACCGCTCCCCCGGGCCGGCACCGCCACCCGCGCCACCGTCGCCCACTGGATCGTCGACCACCTCGGCGACCCGACGACCTTCCGCCGACTCGTCCACCTCGCCGACGACTGACGCCCCGGCGGCACCGTCACACAACGGCGGCACCCACGCCGTCGTGGACGGCTCCGGCTGCTTCGTCTGCAAGTAGCGGGGGCCGGACCGGACCGGACCGGCCCCCGCGCTCAGCCCTGCTGCTGCGGCGGGCGGCGGCGCAGGGCGAGCAGCAGCAGGACCACCGCCGACAGCACGGCGGACAGCCGCAGCACGTTCGGGGCGGACGACCAGCTGATCGCGCCCAGCGGCGAGCCCGACTGGAGGCCGCCGCCCTGTCCGCCGGCCTGCTTGGCCTGCTGCATGGAGTAGAAGGTGGACACGCTCATCGTGACCAGCGGGATGCCGAGGATCACGAACTTCCGCATCAGGTCGGAGATCTGGCGGGACAGGTAGCCGAGGCCCCAGCCGGCCAGCATGGCCGGGAGGAAGCCGGAGACCGCCCCGCCGACCAGTAGCGCGCAGGAGAGCAGGATCAGCGGGGAGGGCTTGCGGGCGGGCGCCTCCTTCTCCGCCTCCTGGCCCTTCCCCTTGGCCTTCCCCTTCCCCTTGGCCTTGCCCCCGGCCTTCCCGGCCGGGGCCTCGGGCGGCGCGGGAGGGGCGGCGGGGGCCGGCCTGAGCCAGCCCCTGCGCGGCTTCTTCGTCAGGTCCGCGGCGGGCGCCGCCGCCGTCTCCGCCGTCTCCGCCGCCGCCTGCTCGGCGGCCTCCTCGGCGGTGCGCTGCCCGGGGATCGGCTTCGGCGCGGGCCGCGGCCCGTCCGAGAAGTCGAAGAGCGTCATCGTCCACGGGCCGGTGCTCGACACCGTCGTCGGCGGGGGCCCGTCCGGCCGGTCCCCGGCGACGGTCTCCGGCAGGTGCAGCGGCACGGACGGGATGCCGCCCGCGCTCGGCGCCGGCGGGTCGTACACGCTGTCGGGGTCGAAGTCCGGAGCGGGAACGGGGGCGGACGGAGCCTCCGGAGCGCCGCCGGACGCGGCCTCACCCGAACCGGCGCCCGAGCCCGAACCCGAGCCGGTGTCCGAAGCGGCGTCCGGGCCCGCGTCCGGGCCGCCGACCGAACGCTCGCTCCACGGCCCGCTCTTGCGCCACCACTCGCCGTCCGTCATCACCGACCACCCCGCCTCGCCCGTACCGGCCGCCCACCGAACCGCCCTCGGCGTGACGCTACCCACCCCGCCCCCGCCCGCGCGAGTCCGTCCGCCGGTACGGCGGAGCGCCGGAGGTGCGCCCGGACGACGGACACCCCGTCGTCCCCGCGCCCGACTAACCTAGGTCGAATGACCACACAGCAGGGCCCTCAACGCCGGGGCAGGTCCGCCACCGGCCCGCGCACCCTCGCCGAGGAGTTGCGCGCCCGTCCCGACGACGCGCTCGCCGCCCTGCTCCGCTCCCGCCCCGACCTGCTGAACCCCGTCCCCGGCGACCTCACCCAGCTGTCCGCCCGGCTCTCCTCGCGCGCCTCCGCGCTGCGCGCCCTGGAGCGGCTCGACCGCTTCACCCTCCAGGTCGCCGAGGCCCTGGCCACCGCCCCGGACGGCACCTCGCTGAGCACCGTCCGCACCCTGCTGACCGGCCCGGCGAAGGTCAAGCCGCACCCCGGCGCCACCCCGCTCACCCCCGCCGACCGGTCCGCCGTCGCCACCGCCCTGCCGCGCGCGCTCGCCACCCTGCGCGACCGGGCGCTGCTCTGGGGCCCGGACAACGGGCTGCGGCTGGTCCTCGCCGTCCGCGAGGCGCTCGCCCCGACCGCCGTCAACCCGGGCCGCACCGGCCTCGGCCCCACCCTCGCCGACGCCACCGTCGGCATGTCCCCGGCCCGGCTGCAGCAGCTGCTCGCCTCGGCCGGGGAGCCCGGCACCCCGGACCCGGTCAGCGCCGTCGCCTCGCTCACCGCGCT
>NZ_LFVW01000839.1:0-3967 GCF_001182915.1 Kitasatospora sp. MY 5-36 | reverse complement strand
CGGCGGGCGGCGGCGCGGTGCTCGCCGGGGCGGTGCTCACCGCCGGGGACGCGGCACGGCGCGACCTCTTCGGCGAGCCATAAGGTATGCCGTGGGGGCGGCCCTCACATGATCGTCCGTACCGCCGGTACGGCAGGATGGCGCGGGGGCGCCCGCCCCGAGAACCCGAACCACCGTCAGGAGACGCACATGGGCCAGCCCGAGGTGCCGGCCAACCCGTACCGCATCGGCGAGGCCGCGGCGCTGCTCGGCGTCAGCGCCGACACCATGCGGCGCTGGGTGGACGCCGGGCGGGTCGCCGGCGCGCGGGACGAGCACGGGCACCGGATCATCCCGGGGGCCGAACTCGCCGCCTTCGCCCGGGAGTTGGCCCGGCCGGAGAACGCCGAGGTGGAGGGCCAGCCGTCCTCGGCGCGCAACCGCTTCCCGGGGATCGTCACCGACGTGGTGCTGGGCGACGTGGCCGCGCAGGTGGAGATCCAGGCCGGGCCGTTCCGGGTGGTGTCCCTGATCAGCCGGGACTCGGCGGTGGAGCTCAACCTGGTCCCCGGTGCGCCCGCCACGGCGGTCATCAAGTCCACCAATGTGATGATCGAACGCCGCTAGCCGGCCCGGTGGATCCCCGCGGATCCCTCCGCAGCCCCCTGCAATCCCCTTCGTACGAGTCCCGGAACGAACCGAGAGGCGCCCGGATGCCACCCCCGCACCTGCCGACCACCCAGAGCGCCGTGCTCGCGATCGAGGCCGTGGCCGCCCGGCACGGCCGCACCGTCCGCGCCCAGCACGACATCGGCCGCGACCGGACCTTCGCCGGGCTGGTCGGCCCGGACGGTCCGGGCGGCTCGGGCGGCTCGCTCGGGGAACTGGACGCCGTCCCGCACGAGGCGCTGCTGGAGTTCGACGGCCGCCCCGCCGTCACCGTCCGGCTGTTCACCCACGACGAGGTCGCCGTGACCGTCGAGGGCATCGCCTTCGACGTCGACCGCGACCGCGTCCCCGGCTTCCTGAACGCCGTCTGGTCCGACCTGGTGCACGTCAAGGCGCGCACCTTCCCGCCGTCCACCACGCTGATCGTCACCGTCCCCGGGGAGCCGAGCCACCGCGAGGACATCGGCGTCCACAGCCTCACCCCCTGGCTCTCGGGAAGGATCCGATGAACGCCGCCGCCAAGCCGCTCGCCGCCGGAACGCTCTCCGCCAAGCCGCTGGCCGTCGCCCACCGGGGCGACCCGTACCGCTTCCGCGAGAACACCCTGCCCTCCGTCGAGTCCGCGCTCGCCGCCGGGGCCGACGCCGTCGAGGTGGACGTCCAGCTCACCCGCGACCGGGTGCCCGTCCTGCTGCACGACCGCACCCTGGAGCGGCTCTGGGGCGACGCGCGGTCGATCGACCGGGTCACCGCCGACCAGCTGGAGGAGCTGCGGCAGGGGCCGCTCGCCGTCCCCACCCTGGCCGAGGCGGTCAAGGCGGTGACGGCCGTCGAGGGCCGCCGGCTGCTGATCGACCTGGACGACGCGGGCCCGGCCGCCGCCGCCTGGTCGGTCGTCACCGGGCTCGGCGCCGAGGCGGCGGTCGCCTTCTGCGGCCCCACCACCGCCATGCTCGCGGTGCGCGAACTGAGCCCGGACGCCGAGATCGCGCTCACCTGGAAGCAGCCCCGGATGCCGGTGCGCGCCCTGCTGGACGACCTGCGCCCGCGCTACCTCAACCCGCCGTTCGGCCTGGTCACCCCCGAGTTCACGGCCGCCGCGGCGGAGCGGGGGCTCGCCGTCTCCACCTGGACCGCCGACCTGCGCCGCACCATGCGCCGGCTGCGCGACACCGGGGTCGCGTCCATCACCTCCAACCGGATCGGCGTCCTGCGCTCGGTGCTGGACGGCCGCGGCTGACCGGAGCGGTGCTCGGCCGGAGGGCGCCCGGGTCGCCCGTTCGGGTGCTCCCGGCCGATCCGCCGCGCGGCCCGTCGAAACCTCTGCTGAGCTGGGGCGGTTCGGAATCGTCGACGACCCCCGGCGGAGGTGGCCGTGTCCGTGGAGCGCGCGCCCGGCGAGCAGCGGCAGCCGGACGACCGCAGGCCGTACCTGATGCTGCCGCCCGGGCTGCGGCAGGCGGCGGCCTGGTCGGTGGCGGTGATCCTGCTGATCGCCGTCGCCTCGCTGGTGGTCTTCGCGCTGGTCGAACTGCGGGCCGCGACCGTGCCGTTCGTCCTGGCGCTGCTCGGGGCCTCGCTGCTCTACCCGGTGGTGCCGTGGCTGGTGGGCCGGGGCGTGAGCCGGAGCCTGGCGGCCGGGCTGACCTGCGTGGTGCTGGTGGTCGCGGTCAGCGGGGTGATCGCGCTGCTGGTCAACTCGCTGGTGCACAGCGCCCCGCAGATCGCCTCCTCGCTCCAGGAGGCCGGGCAGCGGCTGGCCGACTGGCTGGGCCCGCTGGGGGCGAAGATCCGGCACGGCCTGGACAACGCCAAGGGCGAGACCAACTCGCTGGTCTCCACCCTCACCAACGGCGTGCTCTCCGGGCTCGGCCTGCTCACCCAGCTGATCACCGGCGGGGTGCTGGCGCTGGCCCTGGTGTTCTTCTTCCTCCGGGACGGCCACCGCACCGGCGACGCCATCCGCTCCTACCTGCCCGAGCGCAGCGCCACGACGGTGATCGCCTGCGCGGAGCGGGCCTTCGACGCGATGGCCGGGTTCATGCGGGGCACCACCCTGATCGCGCTGATCGACGCGGGCTTCATCACCATCGGCCTGATCGCCCTCGGGGTGCCGGGCGCGCCCGGGCTCGGCGCGCTGGTCTTCATGGGCGCCTACATCCCCTTCGTCGGGGCCTTCCTGTCCGGCACGGTGGCCGTGCTGGTGGCGCTCGCCGACGGCGGGCTCGGTACGGCGCTCTGGGCGCTGGGCGTGGTGCTCGCGGTGCAGATGATCGAGGGCAACGTCCTCCAGCCGGTCATCCAGAGCCGGACGGTGGAGCTGCATCCGGCCACCATCATGGTCGCCGTGGTGGCCGGCTCGGGCATCGCCGGGATCATCGGTGCCCTGCTCGCGGTGCCGGTCTGCGCCGCCGTGATGGGCGTCATCTCGGTGCTGCGGGGGGACCCGGACGCGCGGGAGAAGTCGGTTGCCGGGCCGTGACCCGTTGTGCGAGCATCGCTAATGCGATTTGAGTCGCGATAGTGATGCGGAGGGGTTGCGTGGAACTGTTCGAGGTGGCCGAGGCGGGGGCCGGGCCGTACGGGGTGGCCGTGGGGCCCGACGGGGGCGTGTGGTTCACCCTGGTGCACACCGGGGAGATCGGGCGGCTGGCCGCGGACGGGACGGTCGAGCGCTTCGGCCTCGGCGCGCCGGAGTGCGGGCCCGCGGTGATCACGGCGGGGCCGGACGGGGCGCTCTGGTTCAGCCGGATGCGGGACCACCGGATCGGTCGGATCACGGTGGACGGGACGGCGACGTCCTACGCGCTTCCGACGGAGGAGGCCGGGCCGTACGGGATCGCCGCCGGGCCCGACGGGGCGCTCTGGTTCACCGAGCTGAACGCCGGCCGGATCGGGCGGATCACCGTGGCGGGTGAGGTCACGGAGTTCCCGCTGCCGCTCGCCGGGGCCTTCCCGTCGCTGATCACGGCCGGACCGGACGGGGCGCTGTGGTGCACGCTCAACCAGGCCGACGCCGTCGCCCGGATCACCGTCGACGGCCGGGTGACCGTCCACGGGCTGCCCACCGGGGGCACCGCGCCGGTCGGCATCACCGCCGGGACGGACGGCGCGCTCTGGTACGTCGGCATCGGCGGCGGGCTGGTCGGGCGGATCACCGTGGACGGCGAGGTGACCGAGTACCCGCTGGCCGACCGCGCGGCCCGCCCGCACGCGATCGCGGCCGGGCCGGACGGCCGGCTCTGGTTCACCGAGTGGGGCGCCGGCCGGATCGGGGTGCTCGGCCCGGACGGGCGGCTCGGCGGCCACCCCCTCCCGG
>NZ_LFVW01000838.1:0-1112 GCF_001182915.1 Kitasatospora sp. MY 5-36 | reverse complement strand
CAGTCGTCGACGCCCGCCGCGCCCGCCGGCCGGGCCGGGGCCGCCGGCCAGTACCGCTGGCGCTGGAAGGCGTAGGTCGGCAGCTCGACCGCCGTCCCGCCGCCGAGCACCGCCGCCCAGTCGACAGGGGCGCCGCCCGTGTACGCCTCGGCGAGCGAGGTCAGCAGGCGCTCGGCGCCGCCCTCGTCGCGGCGCAGGGTGCCCACCACGGTCGGGGAGCGGTCCTCCAGGCTGTCGGCGATCGCCGGGGTCAGCACCGGGTGCGGGGAGACCTCCAGGAACACGCCGTGTCCGGCCTCGCCGAGGGTCCGTACGGCACGGTCGAACTCGACCGTCTCGCGCAGGGAGGCGTACCAGTACGCCGGGTCCAGCTCCGGGCCCGACAGCCACTCACCGGTCAGCGCGGAGATCATCGGGACCTGCACCTCGCGGGGGGCGATGCCCTGGAGCACGGCGAGGATCTCCTCGCGCAGCTCGTCCACGTGGGCGCTGTGCGAGGCGTAGTCCACCGGGATCATCCGGGCACGCGGGGACTCCCCGCAGGAGTCCGCGAGTTCACGCAGCGCGTCGGCGTCACCGGAGACGACCGTCGCCGACGGACCGTTCACCGCCGCGACCGACAGCCGGGAACCGTACGGGGCGATCCGCGCGCGGACGCCGTCCACCGGCTCCGCGATCGACAGCATCCCGCCACGACCGGCCAGGGCCTTCAGGGTCTTGCTCCGCAGAGCCACGACCTTGGCAGCGTCGTCCAGGGAGAGAATCCCGGCGACGGCAGCCGCCGCGATCTCGCCCTGCGAGTGACCGACCACAGCGTCCGGAGCGACACCGGCCGCCTCCCACACAGCGGCGAGCGACACCATCACGGCCCACAGCGCGGGCTGCACGACATCGGCGGCCTCAAAGCCATGAAGGCCCGCCAGCACATCGTCCAACTGCCAATCCACATAGGGCGCCAGGGCCGCAGCACACTCGGCCAGCCGCGCCGCGAACACCGGCGACGACGCGGCCAGCTCACGCCCCATCCCGACCCACTGGCTGCCCTGCCCCGGGAAGACGAATACCGTCCGCCCCACCCCGGCAGCAGCCACCGACCCGGTCACCACACCCGC
>NZ_LFVW01000837.1:0-2882 GCF_001182915.1 Kitasatospora sp. MY 5-36 | reverse complement strand
GCCGACCGCGTCGTGGCCAGCGACCACGCGACGTCACCGACCGGCAGCTCCGGCCGCGCCAGCACGTGCTCGCGCAGCCGGCCCGCCTGACCGGCCAGCGCGGTCGCGTTGCGGCCCGACACCACCCAGGCCGACGCCGCCGTCGGCAGGACGGGCGCGGGGCGCTCCTCGTCCGGCGTCGGCTCCTCGTTCACCGCCGGCTCCCCGGCCGTCGGCGCGGGCGCCTCCTCCAGGATCACGTGGACGTTCGTCCCGCTCGCGCCGAACGCCGACACACCTGCTCGGCGTACCCGCTCGCCCGCCGGCCACTCCACCGGTTCCTGGAGCAGCCGGACGTTCCCCGAGGCCCAGTCGACGTGCGAGGTCGGCTCCCCGGCGTGCAGGGTCCTGGGCAGGGTGCCGTGCCGCAGGGCGAGCACCATCTTCATCACGCCGCCGACGCCGGCGGCCTGCTGGGCGTGGCCGATGTTGGACTTGAGCGAGCCGAGCCACAGCGGCCGGTCCTCGTCGCGGCCCTGTCCATAGGTGGCCAGCAGGGCGCCCGCCTCGATCGGGTCGCCCAGCTCCGTGCCCGTCCCGTGCGCCTCGACCGCGTCGACCTCGGAGGCCGTCAGGCGGGCGTCGGCGAGGGCGGCCCGGATGACCCGGCGCTGTGCGGGCGCGCTGGGCGCCGTCAGGCCGTTCGACGCGCCGTCCTGGTTCATCGCGCTGCCGCGGATGACCGCCAGGACGCGGTGGCCGTTGCGGCGGGCGTCCGACAGGCGCTCCAGCAGGACGAGTCCGGCGCCCTCGCCCCAGCCGGTGCCGTCGGCGTCCTCCGAGAACGGCTTGCAGCGTCCGTCGGAGGCGAGGCCCTGCTGGCGGGCGAAGTCGGCGAACATCACCGGGGTGGACATCACCATCACGCCGCCGGCGAGGGCGAGCGAGCACTCGCCCGTGCGCAGCGAGCGGGCCGCCAGGTGGACGGCGGCCAGCGAGGAGGAGCAGGCCGTGTCGACGGTCACGGCGGGCCCGTTCAGGCCCAGGGTGTAGGAGACCCGGCCGGAGAGCACGCTGATCGCGCTGCCGGTGACCAGGTGGCCCTCGTCGTGGCCGTGTTCGCGCGCGTACCAGTCGTAGCCGGACGCGCTGGCGCCGACGAACACGCCGGTGTGCGAGCCGCGCAGGGCGCGCGGGTCGAGTCCGGCGTGCTCCAGGGTCTCCCAGGCGACCTCCATCACGAGGCGCTGCTGGGGGTCCATCGCGAGGGCCTCGCGCGGGCTGATGCCGAAGAAGCCGGGGTCGAACTCGGCCGCGTCGGGGAGGAAGCCGCCGCGGGTCTCGTAGCCGTGGGTGGCCGCCTCGCCCGGGTCCCAGCCGCGGTCGGCGGGGAAGTCGCCGACCGCGTCGGTGCCGGTGGCGACCAGGTTCCAGAGCTCGTCCGGCGTGCGCACGCCGCCCGGGTAGCGGCAGCCCATGCCGACGACGGCGATGGGCTCGCCGGTCACGGTCTCCAACTCGCGGACGCGCTCGCGGCTCTCGTGCAGCTCGGCCGTGACGCGCTTCAGGAAGTACCGGAGCTTGTCCTCGCTCACGCGTTCCACCTCGGGGTGCTCGGGCTGTGGGTACTCGGTCTGGGCAGCGCTCGGGCGGCCCGCGGGAGGGTCGGCGGTACGGTCATTCGATGCCGAACTCCTTGCCCAGGAGGTCGAAGACCTCGTCGTCGTCCGCGGCGGCGAGGCGCTCGGAGACGTCCTGGCCGGCGGCGGTGCCGGCGCCGGTGCCGCCGCCGGTGGCGGGGCCGCCGGCGCGGCGCTGGAGTCGTTGCCACTTGGCGCTCAGTGCGGCGAGCTGCGCCGCGACGGCCTCCTCGTCCCCGTCCGTCCCGTCGCCGTCCTCGCCGAGCCGGTCCAGCAGGCCCGACAACGAGGCGTCCAGCCGGTCGAGTTGGGTGCGTACGGAGTCCGGGCCGGCGCCGAGCTCGCGCAGCAGGTGCGCGGCGAGGGCGGCGGACGTCGGGTACTCGAAGACGACGGTGGAGGGCAGGGTGACGCCGGTGGCGGCGGCGAGCCGGTCGCGCAGTTCGATGGCGGTCAGGGAGTCGAAGCCGAGGTCCCGGAAGGCGCGTTCGGCGTCGATGTCGGCGGTGCTCCCGTGCGACAGCACCAGGGCCGCCTGGGCGCGCACCAGGTCCGTCACCGCGGCCGGCCGGCGGGCGGCGGGCAGGGCGAGGACGGTGCGGGCGAACTCGGGTGCCGCGCCGCCGTCGGCCGGGCCGGCCGGTTCGGCCGCCGGGGCGGCCGCTTCCGGCAGGTCGGCGAGCAGCGGGCTCGGGCGGTGCAGGGTGAAGGCGGGCGCGAAGGTCCGCCAGTCCACGTCGGCGATGGTGACGAGCGCGTCGCGTCCGTCCATGGCCTGGCCGAGCGCCCGGACGGCGGTGCCCGGGTCCAGGACGCCCAGGCCGTGCCGGACGGAGGACCGGGCGCCGGCGCCGCCGTCGGCCCAGGGGCCCCAGGCGACCGAGGTGGCGACCTGTCCGCGGGCCCGGCGCTGCTCGGCGAGGGCGTCGACGAAGGCGCTGCCCGTGGCGTAGCCGGGCACCAGGGCGCTGCCCCAGGTCGCGGCGACGGAGGAGAACAGGACGAAGTCGTCCAGGTCGAGGTCGGCGGTCAGTTCGTCGAGCCAGCGGGCGCCGGCCGACCGGGCGCCGGCGACGTCGGCGAGTTCCCGTGCCGTGGTGTCGGCGACGGCGGTGGCCTGTCCGGCGCCGACGGCGTGCACGACGCCGCGCAGGGCGGGGCCGCCGTCGGCGGTGATCTGCCGTAGCAGGCCGCCGAGTTCGGCGCGCCGGGTGGTGTCGCAGGCGGCGATGGACAGGGCGGCGCCGGAGGCGGCGACGTCGG
>NZ_LFVW01000836.1:0-4005 GCF_001182915.1 Kitasatospora sp. MY 5-36 | reverse complement strand
GGGTCGGTTCGGCCGCCGCGGCCCGCGTCGCGGTCCACGGGGGATCGGACTGCGGGGAGCGCGCCGTGTCCTCGCCGCGCTTGGCTTGGTCGGCCGCCAGCAGGCGGGTCCGCTGGCCGCGCGGGGCCTCCAGCGCCGAACGCGGCGGCAGTTCCGTCACGGTGTGCACCGGCCCCTCGGCCCAGGAGCCCGAGTGCGGCTTGCGCCCGCCCCGACCGTCCCCGAGGACCTGCCAGCCCGCCGGGGTGAGTCCGATGTACGCCCCGCAGCGCAGTCCGTGCAGTGCGGACGCGTCCCGCAGCGCCCACATCCAGGCGCCGTCCTGCGCCGTCCAGCCGGGTGCGCCGTCGCGGCAGCGCAGCAGTAGGGCCGTCCGGGTCGGCTCGGGCAGTCGCAGGTCGTGCGGGATGATCCGGCGCAGGTTCGCCAGCAGCGCGTTGCGGTGCTGCCATCCGTCGGTGTCGTGCGGCCAGGGGGTGAACGAGGCCGAGGCGGCGAGGTGGTGGAGCGCGTCCAGGACGGCGACCACGACGGTGCCCGGCTGGGGCAGGTGGCGCTGGTGCAGTTCCACGACGAACTCGCGCGGGTCGCGCAGCAACGGGATCCTCGAGGCGGTCCAGGTCTCCAGGTCCAGCACCCGTCTGGGTTCCGGGCTCCCGGAGAAGGGATTCTGACCTCGGCCGATACCGTTGATCACGATCCTCCTTCCTGGCCCGTGGGCAGGCGGGTGCCTGGGTACGCCGAAGGGCGGGTCCAGCGGACCGGATTTCGGGTACCCCCCAATTCTCGGGGCATCGGGGGCGGAGCGGCAACGATGAAATGATGAACGCCATCCGATAGCCCATGGTCTGCCGGATATGTTCCACAGTCGCCCGAACGCCGTGGAGGTGCCGCCGAGCCTTGATCCACAACGCCCGGAGGGCAGGGTGAGCCGTCATCGGCACGGTGACCACTCCTTTCTCGGGCCGTTCGACCGGTGTGATCGAAATCGCTTCGCTTGATCCTTTCTGTTGGGCCATTCGAGTGAACGAGAGGGCTCCTTCGCCGGTTTTCCGGCGTCGGGTCACCCCTGCACGGCCAGCACCAGCGGCAGCACCGCGCTCGCCCCCGCCCGGCGCAGCAGCCGGGCGGCCACGGTGACCGTCCACCCCGAGTCGACGAGGTCGTCCACCAGCAGCACCGGCCCACCAGCGGCCGCCACCGCCTGCTCGACCTCCGGTGGCAGGACCAGCGCGCCGGCCAGCGAGTGCAGCCGCTGGGCGCTGTTGCTGCGGGCGCCGTGCGGGGGCAGCCCGCCGGCGTACTCGATCCGGCCGAGCAGCGGCAGCCGCCCGATCTCGGCGATCCGCGTGCCCAGGCTGCCGACCAGCCGGGGCCTGGCCGAGGAGGCCATCGTCACCACGCCGACCGGCCGGTCCAGCCGGGCTCCCTCCGTGGTCACGGGCCCGGCCCAACCGCCCGGACCGCGGGCCCAGTCGGCGAGCACCGCCACCAGGGCGTCCACCGCCTCGCCGGGCACCGGCACGTCCGGCGCCTGCTCGGCGAGCAGGGTGCGCAGCCGGTTGCCCCAACCGATGTCGGACAGTCGGCCGAGCGCACGGCCGGTCTCCGCCTGCTCGCCCGCCGGGATCCGGCCCTTGAGCGGCACCCCGAGCGCGTCCATCCCGGTCGGCCAGAGCCGTCGGGGCTCGAAGCTCACGCCCGGGCGGCCGAGCGCGGCCCGGGCGGCGGCCAGCGCCTCGGCGGAGACGTCCGGGGTGTGCAGCGGCCCCGCGCAGTTGTCGCACCGGCCGCACGGCGCGGCCTCCTCGTCGTCCAGCTGGCGGCGCAGGAACTCCATCCGGCAGCCGGTGCCCGCCGCATAGTCGCGCATCGCCCGCTGCTCCGCCTCCCGGGAGGCGGCGACCTTGGCGTAGCGGGCGGTGTCGTACTCCCAGCTCTGGCCGGTGGCCGTCCAGCCGCCCTTGACCCGGCGGACGGCGCCGTCCACGTCGAGCACCTTGAGCATGGTCTCCAGCCGGGCCCGGCGCAGGTCCACCCGGGGCTCCAGAGCGGCGGTGGAGAGCGGCCGGCCGGCCTCGGCCAGCGCGTCGATGGTGCGGCGCACCTGATCCTCCGGGGGGAAGGCCAGCGAGGCGAAGTAGCGCCAGATCGCCTCGTCCTCGCGCCCGGGCAGCAGCAGCACCTCGGCCCGGTCCACTCCGCGCCCGGCCCGGCCGACCTGCTGGTAGTAGGCGATCGGCGAGCTGGGCGAGCCGAGGTGCACCACGAAGCCGAGGTCGGGCTTGTCGAAGCCCATGCCGAGCGCGGAGGTGGCGACCAGCGCCTTGACCCGGTTCGCCAGCAGGTCGGCCTCGGCGGTGCGGCGCTCGGCGTCCTCGGTGCGGCCGGAGTAGGAGGCCACCGGGAAGCCGCGTTCGCGCAGGAAGGCCGTCACCTCCTCGGCGGCGGCCACCGTCAGGGTGTAGACGATGCCCGAGCCGGGAAGCCGGTCGAGGTGGTCGGCCAGCCAGGCGAGGCGGTGCGCCGGGTCGGGCAGGGAGAGCACGCCCAGGGTGAGGCTCTCCCGGTCGAGCGGCCCGCGCAGCACCAGGGCGTGCTCGTCGGTGGTGCCGGTGCCGAGCTGCTCGGCGACGTCCGCGGTGACCCGGGCGTTGGCGGTGGCGGTGGTGGCCAGCACCGGGACGCCGGGCGGCAGGTCCGCGAGCATGGTGCGCAGCCGGCGGTAGTCGGGGCGGAAGTCGTGCCCCCAGTCCGAGATGCAGTGGGCCTCGTCGACCACGAGCAGGCCGGTGGAGGCGGCGAGCTCGGGCAGCACCTGGTCGCGGAAGTCCGGGTTGTTCAGCCGCTCGGGGCTGACCAGCAGGATGTCGACCTTCCCGTCGGCGACCTCCTCCTGGATCGCGGTCCACTCGTCGGTGTTGGCCGAGTTGATCGTGCGGGCGTGGATGCCGGCCCGGCCGGCCGACTCGACCTGGTTGCGCATCAGGGCGAGCAGCGGTGAGACGATCACCGTCGGCCCGGCGCCGCGGGCCCGGAGCAGGGCGGTGGCGATGAAGTAGACGGCGGACTTCCCCCAGCCGGTGCGCTGGACGACCAGGGCGCGGCGGTGGTCGACCACGAGGGCCTCGATGGCCGTCCACTGGTCCTCGCGCAGGGTGGCTCCGGGGCCGGCGAGCTCGCGCAGGACGGCCTCGGCCCGCGCCCGGACCTCGGCGCGGTCGGCGGTGGCGGTGGTGTGGATGTCGGGCTGCTGCATGGCGTCCATGTAACCCCGTACCGCCGACAAGCGACGAATGCCGGGGAGCGGAGACGGGGGAAGGCGGGATGTATTTCATCCGCTGATCCGCTGAACGGCGGTCAAAATCCACTCGCGGGAGGGAGTGTCGCCTGCTCCGAATGAGTGAGGGAAAATTCGGGGGCGGAGTTATCCACAGGAAAAGAGTCGGTTCCGACATCGTTCGCGGATTGCGTCCACTCTTGCGGCCATGAACGCGATGAACAACGAACACGTCATTCTGTCCCTCGGACCGGCCTCCGACCACCGGCAGGTCGTCATGCGCGGCCCGGCCGACATGGCCGAGCTGCTTCCGTACTTCCTGGGCTTCTACCCCGACGACAGCATCGTCGCGGTGGGGCTCCACGGCCCCGGCCTGCACCAGGGAGGGGTGATCCGGGCGGACCTGCCGCGGTCGCCCGCGCAGTGGCCGGCCGCGGCGGAGGAGACGGCCGCCCTGCTGGTCGCCCTCTCCGAGCGGCACGGCGCCCGGCCGCTCCAGGTGCTCCTCTACCTCTGCCAGGACCGCGGTACGGCCCACACCCCGCCGGTGGTGGACGGGCTGCGGCCGCTGGCGGAGGCCCTCCGGGCGGCCTTCGGGCGCCGGGGCGTGGCCGTCAAGGAGGCGCTGTGCGTCTCGGACGGCCACTGGTGGTCCTTCCTCTGCCGCGGCGACGGGTGCTGCGACGCGGCGGGCAATCCGGTGCGGCGCAGCCCGGAGCCCGGTC
>NZ_LFVW01000835.1:0-4031 GCF_001182915.1 Kitasatospora sp. MY 5-36 | reverse complement strand
CGGCGAGCACGCCGTCGGCGAGGGTCAGCCGCAGCCGGCCGGGGCCGTGGCCGGCCCGGACCGCGGCGTCGGCCGCGTTCTGCGCCAACTCGACCACCAGGCGGTCCCGGTAGCCGCCGAGCGCCAGCTCCTCCTCGGCGTTGGCGTCCTCCCGGAACCGGGACGGCGAGGCGGCCCAGGCGTCCAGCACCCGCCGGCGCAGCGCGGCGCTCCCGAAGGGGTCCGCGAGGTGCTCGTCCGTGCCGCTGCCGATGATCCGAGGTTCCACTGGACCTGCCACCTTCCGCTGCCCTGTTCGTCGTAGGGCATTCTTCCCTGCCCCACCGACTGCTCCCGACCACGGACCCCGCCGGCGTCGGCCCCGGGACGGCGCCGACGGCGCCCCCGCCACCCGCCCGGAGCCGCGCGGAACCGTCCGGACAGCACCGCGGCCCGCACCGGTCGGTGACCAGTGCGGGCCGCGGAAGCCTGGGCTCAGGAAGGCCCGGGGCTCAGGAGTGGCCGAGCTCCTCGGCCGGGCCGTCGGGCTCGACGGAGCCGGAGGCACGGTCCGGGTGCAGCGGCAGCGGCTCGACCACCAGCTCGTCCAGGATCAGCTCGGACGGCGCCGGCGGAGCCGGGATGACGGCCGCCTCGGAGTGCCCGCCGCAGCCGTACGCGAAGGAGACGATCTGGCCGTCGGCCGGGCCGAACTCGTTGCCGCACACGCCGAAGGCCTGCCCGAGCGAGCCGCCGATCGGCACCAGGAAGCCGCAGCTCGCGCACGAGGCCGGGGCGGCCTGCGCCATCGGGGTCTGCGGGCCGTGGGACTTCTCCCAGCGCTCGGCGGCCAGGTGCAGGCCGAGCCGGGAGAGCACCCGGCTGCGGCCGAGGCCCAGCTCCTCGGCGACGGCGTTGATCCGGGCGCGGGCCGGAGCGGGCTGGACGTGCGGGTCGGTGACGACCAGGTCCTCGTCGTCCACCAGGGCGACCGCGGAGTTCGGCGCCGGCTCGTCCTCGCCGGTCCAGCCGGGCTCCAGCCGCAGGTCGTCGGCGCCGGTGGGCAGCAGGTCGCCCGGGCCCATGTCGCCGGGGCGCAGCCGGTCGCTCCACGGCACCCACTCGGGGGCGAGCACCGCGTCGGCGCCCGGCAGCAGCACGACCTCGTCCAGGGTCACGTTCTTGGCGCGCGGGGCGCGGGCGACGGTGACCGCCCAGTGCCAGCCGCGGTAGGCCGCGTCCAGGCACTCGAAGGTGTGGGTGACGACGCGGTCGGCGTCGGCCTGGACGCCCAGGTGCGGCCCGACGGCCTCCGCACCGACGGCCTCCTCGGCGGCCTGGCGGGCGAGTTCGACGGCCTCGGCACAGAGCCGGTCGGGGGTACGGCTTCGCATCGCAGCACTCACGGCGTCGATTCTCTCCCAGTTCTTCTGTCGCCCACGGCGTGTTGCCTGTTCCGTCGCGGCTCGGTGTCCCTCGTCCATTCTGCGCGACCGGGAGCCCCCTCGGGTACCGGCCGCGCCGCTCGACCGGCCTGCCGGCGCCCCGGCGCTCCGGCGGGTCGACCTTGGGCAGGCTACCCGTCGGCCGGTGCCCCGGCACAGTCCGGGGCGGACACGGCCGCTCCGGGGCCGCGCCGAGCGGAGTCCGGTCCCGCGTCGGCTCGGCGTTTCTGGGGCAGGATGGGCTTGTGGCGGACCACGACCCGTCGCAGCACGCACTGCGCGCCCCGCAGGCCGGCAGCCCCGACCAGGCGGACGCCGTGCCGCGACAGCAGCCCCCGGTCCCCGGCGCGGACGAACCGCAGCCGGCGGACGGCCCCGAGGCGCCCGCCGGCCCCCCGGACCGGCCCGGGAACGAGGCCCCGGAGACGCCGGGAGCCCCCGACCGGACCGCGCGGCAGCCGGACGGGCACGGGGACGAGGACGAGTTCGGGGACGAGGTCCCCGAGCCCCGCCGGCACTTCCTGGTCCGCACCGCCTCCGCCGCCGGCTCCCGCACCGGCAAGGTGGTGCACGGCACCGGCCGGCGGATCCGCCGGGCCACCGCCGCCGAGGGCGCGGGCGAGTCCGGCCTCGCCAAACTGATCGAGCTGCACGCGCTCAACTCCTTCGGCGACATGCTGATCACCATCGCGCTGGCGTCCACCATCTTCTTCTCGGTGCCCACCGGCGAGGCCCGCGGCCGGGTCGCGCTCTACCTGCTGATCACGATGGCCCCGTTCGCCCTCCTCGCCCCGGTGGTCGGCCCGCTGCTGGACCGCCTCCCGCACGGCCGCCGGGCGGCCATGGCGATGGCCATGCTGGCCCGCGCCGTGCTGGCCTGGACGATGGCCGGGGTGATCGCCGGCGGCGGCATCGCGCTCTACCCGGAGGCGCTCGGCGTGCTGGTCGCGTCCAAGGCGTACGGGGTGGTGCGCAGCGTGGTGGTGCCCCGGCTGCTGCCGAGCCGGCTGTCCCTGGTGAAGGCGAACTCCCGGGTCACCCTGGCCGGGCTGCTGGCCACCGGCGTGGCCGCCGCGGTGGGCGGGCTGCTGCACCTGATCGGGCCCGGCTGGCCGCTGCGCGGCGCCTTCCTGGTGTTCGTCGTCGGCACCCTGATGGCCTTCCACCTGCCGCCCACGGTGGACTCCGCCAAGGGCGAGCAGCGGGCCGTCCTGCACGCCGAGGTGCACGGCGAGGGCTCGCACCTGATCCACCACCGGCCGCCGCCGGTCAAGGCCTCGCTGCGCACGGTCGGCCCCTCGGTGATCCTGGCGCTGCGGGCGATGTCGGCGATGAAGTGGCTGGTCGGCTTCCTGGTGATGTTCCTGGCCTTCCTGCTGCGGGAGGAGCCGATCGGCGGGCTGCGGCCGACGGTGGCGCTGGGCCTGGTGGCGCTGGCGGCCGGGACGGGCAACGCGCTGGGCTCGGTGCTCGGCTCCTGGCTGCGCACCCGGGGCCCGGAGGCGACGGTCGCCGCGATGCTGCTGCTGGCGACCTGCGTGACGGCGGCGGCCGCGCTCTGGTACGGCGTGGTGACGGTGGTTCTGGTCGCCGGGGTGGCCGGGATGGCGGCCTCGCTGGGCAAGCTGGCGCTGGACGCGCTGATCCAGCGGGACGTCCCGGAGGCGGTGCGGACCTCGGCGTTCGCCCGGTCGGAGACCCTGATGCAGGTGTCCTGGGTGGCCGGCGGCGCGGTCGGCATCCTGCTGCCGCTGAACGGTGAGCTGGGCCTGTCGATCGCCGCCGGGGTGGTCGGCCTGGCGCTGCTGTGGACGCTCCGCTCGCTCTTCCGGGTGGGCCTGCGGCGGCACCCGGCGACCCCCCGGGTGGCCTGAACGGGGCGGTGCGGCAACACGCGGTGCCTACCCCCGCGTCGCGTGATCGGCCCGGCCCGGTAGATTCTGACGCATGAGCCTCAATTCCCGTGCCATCGCCGCCCTCGGCGCCGTCGTCGTGGTCGGCGCCGCCACGGTGGGCACCTCCGTCGCCATCGCCGCCGGCCAGACCGAGCACATCTCCCACCAGGCCACGCTCACGGTGGGCAACTCCTCGGTCGTCGCGCAGCCGCTGTGCTGGAACGGCGGCAGCCCGCTCACCGAGGACCAGCAGCAGCAGTGCCAGGAGGACGCGACCAAGGCGCTGAAGGACGGCTCGCTGCCCTCCTCGGACGTCGTGGGCAGCGACCGGGTCGGCGTCGGCGTCTCGCCGAACGTGGCCGACACGGGCTGGTGGGCCTTCACCAACGGCGGCTCGGCCAACCAGGGCGGGCGCTACAGCCTGTTCTCGGCCGCCAAGGGCCAGACCTGGTCCGGCGCCCAGGCCGCGGGCAAGCTGCTGAACTCCAGCGGCAAGACCGTGGTGACCGTGGTCGAGGGCGACCCGAACCAGGAGGCCCCGATCGCCGTCTGGTACTTCCAGCTGAACACCCAGGACAGCTGACGGTCCCGCGATGACCGCGCACGCCGTCGCCGACGGCCGGGGCGAGCGGTCGGACCCCGCGGGGGCCCGGCTGCTCGTCGTCGTCGCGGTCGCCGCCGAGGCCGAGGCGGTGCTGCGCGGCCTGCCCGG
>NZ_LFVW01000082.1:0-876 GCF_001182915.1 Kitasatospora sp. MY 5-36 | reverse complement strand
GGAAGTAGTTCTCCTTGCCGAAGATGTCCTGGTAGGCGCCGGCCGCCTTGACGGCCTCCTCGTACTGGCCGAGGCGCAGCCGGGTCTGGACCTCGCCGGAGGGGCAGCCGGTGGTGGCGATGATGCCGGTCGCGTTGGCGGCGATCAGCTCGCGGTCCATGCGGGGCTTCATGTAGTAGCCCTCCATCGACGCGAGCGAGGAGAGCTTGAAGAGGTTCCGCAGGCCGGTGGCGTTCTGCGCCCACATGGTCATGTGGGTGTAGCGGCCGCCGCCGGAGACGTCCTTGCCGCCCTCGCCGTCGGAGCCGGTGGGGCGCTGGCCGCCGGGGGACCAGAACACCTGCTTCTTCAGGAAGCGCGAGGCCGGCGCGACGTACGCCTCGATGCCGATGATCGGCTTCACCCCGGTCTTGGCGGCCGCGTGGAAGAACTCGTACGCGCCGAACATGTTGCCGTGGTCGCTCATCGCGATGGCGGGCATGCCCTGTCTCTCCGCCTCGGCGAACAGCTTGCCGTTCTTGGCGGCGCCGTCCAGCATCGAGTACTCGGTGTGGACGTGCAGGTGCGCGAAGCTGTCGGACACGGCGCTGTGCTCCTGGGACGGGACGCGGACGGGGAAGCGGTCCACCCTATCGGGTCCGCGACGCCGACGCGCAGCCCCGCGGGCCCGCCGCCGCGATCTTGACGGGGCCCTGTCGCTTCCTTGACGGGATCATGGCCCGCGCGGCCGGCCCTCGCTCCGGTCAGCCGGCCGTGCGGGCGACGGGCAGCGGCGGCATGGTCCGCAGGGCCTGGGCGACCTGGGTCAGCCAGCGGGTCTCGGCCTCGATGCCGGCGCTGGGCGGCAGGGACGGCTCGGCCTGCGGCGGGTCGGCG
>NZ_LFVW01000834.1:0-4034 GCF_001182915.1 Kitasatospora sp. MY 5-36 | reverse complement strand
CCGGCGGCCGGTCCGGACGCCGAGCCGCTGGCCGCCCGCCGCTGGGAGATGCCGCTGCCGCTGCGCGCGGCCGCCGGACCGGTGGCGGCGCTGGTGGTCGCCGCCGCCGTGGTGCTGCTCGACGACGACGGCTGGTGGGAGGGGCTGCTGCGCCCGCTGTGGATCGGCTCGCTGGCGATCCTGGCCTGCGCCCAGACGCTGTCCTGGCAGCTGGTCGCCGACCGCAACGGCCTGCGGGTGGCCACCGCGCTGCGCACCCGCTGCTACCGGTGGGCGGAGATCTCGGCGGCGGCGGCGCACCGGAACCTGCTCACCATCCGGCTGCACGGCGGGCGGGAGTTCTCCTTCTTCAGCCGCCCGGCGGTCTGGCTGGCCGCCCTCTTCGGCGGCCGGTACGACCCGGGCGCGGTGGCCCGGACCGTCGCCACCGCCGCCCACCGCCCCGACCTGCGCCCGGCACAGGCCCTGCCGGACCGGCTGGGCGGCCCCCAGCACCTGGTGAACCGGCTCGCGCTGACCGGCTACGCGGTGTTCACCGTCGCCCACTACGCACTCTGAACCCACCCCGGACCGCCACCGGATCCACACCGCTTCCGGCCTGCGCGTAAGGGGGAGTACGGTGTTCTTGATCACAGCACCGGCGCGGCACCGCGAGGCGTCCCCGGCAGCCCGGACCGGGACAAGACGAGGACACGTCCGCACCGGTACGGTTGGCCCCGATGAACACCAAGGCTGCTGAGGAGCTGCCGGCTGTTTCCGTGATCATGCCGGTGCTCAACGAGGAACGTCACCTGCGCACGGCGGTCCGGCGCATCCTGGACCAGGAGTACCCCGGGCCGATGGAGGTGGTGATCGCCCTCGGCCCCTCCACCGACCGCACCGCGGAGATCGCGGCCGAGCTGGTGGCCGAGGACCCGCGGGTGCGGACGGTGGCGAACCCCACCGGCCGGACGCCGGCCGGGCTGAACGCCGCGATCCGGGGCTCCCGGCACCCGATAGTCGTGCGCGTGGACGGCCACGGCCTGCTCACCCCCGGCTACATCACCACGGCGGTCCGGCTGCTCGGCGAGATGGACGCGGCCAACGTCGGCGGCATCATGCACGCCGAGGGCGAGACCGAGTGGGAGAACGCGGTCGCCGCCGCGATGACCTCCAAGATCGGCGTCGGGAACGCGGCCTTCCACACCGGCGGCCTGGCCGGCCCGGCGGACACCGTCTACCTCGGGGTGTTCCGGCGCGAGGTGCTGGAGAAGCTCGGCGGCTACAACGAGGAGTTCATCCGCGCCCAGGACTGGGAGCTGAACTACCGGATCCGCCAGGACGGCGGCCTGGTCTGGTTCACCCCGCAGCTCAAGGTGACGTACCGGCCCCGCCCCTCGGTGCGGGCGCTGGCCAAGCAGTACAAGGACTACGGCCGCTGGCGCCGGGTGGTCACCCGCTACCACCGGGGCTCGGTCAACCTGCGCTACCTCGCCCCGCCGGCCGCACTGGCGGCGGTCCTGCTCGGGCTGGGGCTCGGCGCCGCCGTCCACCCGGCCTTCCTCGCGGTGCCCGGCGCGTACCTGCTGGGCATCCTCGGCGGCGCGGCGGTCGAGGGGCGCGGCCTGTCGTTCAAGGCCAAGGCGCTGCTGCCGGTGGCCTTCGCGACCATGCACCTCAGCTGGGGCTTCGGCTTCCTGACCTCACCGCGCTCGCTGGCCCGGAGAGTGATCGCCAGCGTCGGCCCGGCCGCCAAGGACGTGCTCTCGAAGACCGGCTGATCCGCGGATCCGCCGATTCGTTTCGGCAGCCGCCCCGGCGCCTTCTCGACGCCTCCTCGGCGGCACCGCCCGGAACCCGTCCGGAACCCGTCCGGGACCCGTCCGGCACCTTCCCGGCACCGCTATCGTCGGTGCGCATGGCGACAGTTGAGGGCGGGTCGGGCGCGGCCCGGATCGAGCCGAGCGCGGACGTCGACGAACGGGCCGCGATCGGCGCCGGGACGACGGTCTGGCACCTCGCCCAGGTCCGCGAGGACGCGGTGGTCGGCGCGGACTGCGTGATCGGCCGCGGCGCGTACGTCGGCCCCGGCGTCCGGATCGGGGACCGGGTCAAGGTGCAGAACCACGCGCTGGTGTACGAGCCGGCGGTGGTCGAGGACGGGGTGTTCATCGGCCCGGCCGCCGTCCTCACCAACGACCGGTACCCGCGCGCGGTCACCCCCGACGGCCTCCCCAAGGGCCAACTCGACTGGCGTGCCGAAGGGGTGACGCTCCGTCATGGCTGCTCGATCGGCGGCCGGGCGGTGCTGGTCGCCGGGGTGACGGTCGGCCGCTGGGCCCTGGTCGCGGCCGGCGCCGTGGTGCACCGGGACGTCCCGGACTTCGCCCTGGTCGCCGGTGTCCCGGCCCGCCGGATCGGCTGGGTGGGCCGGGCCGGCGAGCCGCTGCGGCCCGCCGGGGACGGCGGCTGGCAGTGCCCCCGGACCGCCGAGCGCTACCGCGAGCGGGACGGAACCCTCGTACCGCTGTAGCTACTTGGCGCAGACGTCGGTGTCGTCCGCCTGCACCCGCTGGAGGTCCTCGGGCGCCTCGGTGGGCACCGCCGGGGTGGCGGGGGCGGTCAGCACGTCCTTGCCGAGCACCAGCAGCAGCCCGTTCTTCGGGTCGGACTTCTCGGCCGGCCGGACGGCGTCGCCGGGCAGGCCGAGGGCGGCGGCCAGGGCGCCGGCCTCGGCCTCCATGCCGCTCGGGTAGGACACCGTGGTGGTGTCGGCGGGCGGTGCGTCGCTGCCCACCGCGGCCCGGTCGAAGCCCTTCGCCCGGAGCTTCTCCACGGTCGGCCCGGACTGTCCGCGCTTGCCGCTGCCGTTGCGGACCGTCAGCTGGGCGGTCTTGAGGTGGATCGCCGGGAGGGTGGCGGCCGGCGTGGCGGGGGCCGGGGCCGCCGGGGCCGCCGGGGCCGCCGAGGCGTCGGCGGCCGGTGCCTCGGGGGCGGGCGGGGCGGCGGTCTCGGTCAGCGAGCGGTCGGCCGCGACCATCGCGAACAGCTGCCCGGCGTCCGGCTGCTTGAGGATCACCCGGTTCTCGTCCTTGGGGTCGTCCAGGACGGGCGCGGTGGTGAAGGTGATGTTCTTGGTGTCGACCCTGCTGATGTCCAGCGCGAGGTCCTTGAGCTTGTCCACGCTGCCGATGCCGGAGTCCACGGTGAGCGCCTTGGTGGCGGCGTCCGCGAGCTTGTAGAGCTTGGTCGGGCTGGTCAGGGTGTCGTCGCTCTTGATCTTGCGGATCATCGAGCTGATGAACTGCTGCTGGAGCGGGATCCGGGTGAGGTCGCCGCCCTGGCCGACCGCGTGCCGGGTGCGGACGAAGGCCAGCGCCTCCTCGCCCTGGACCACGTGCCGGCCCTTGGTCATCTTGAGGTGGGAGCCGGAGTCGTTGATGTCCTTGGCCGCGCAGACCTCGACCCCGCCGACGGCGGTGGACAGGCTCTTCACCGCCTCGAAGTTGACCTGCACGAAGTGGTCGACCCGGATCCCGGTGTTCTTCTCGACGGTCTTCCAGGTGCAGCCCGCGTCGCGCCCCGCCTGGCCGAGGCTGTTGTTGAACTCCTCCCGCGCCGAGCCGGGGATCTTCTTGCCCTGGGTGCTCTGGCACTCCGGGATCGGCAGCATCAGGTCGCGCGGGAGGCTGATCACCGTCGCGTTGGTGCGGTCCTTGGCGATGTGGAACAGCAGGGTGGTGTCGGCGTGCCCGGTGCTGCCCTCGTCGCCGTACTCCCGGCCGAGGCCCTCCCGGCTGTCCGTGCCGATCACCAGGACGTTCAGCGCGTCCCCGGCGGCCGGCGGGCGCTCGGACTCGTCGCCCAGCTGGACCTTGACCGAGGTCAGGTTGTCGTTGAAGTGCCGGTACAGGTAGTACGCCCCGCCGCAGCCCGCGACCATCACCAGGGCGCCCGCCCCGGCCGTCCACTTGAGGGCCCGTCGGCGCCGGCTGCGCCTGGCGAGCGCGGCGGCCCGCCGACGGGTGTCCCGGCGGCCCTCCGGGGCCGGTGCG
>NZ_LFVW01000833.1:0-4037 GCF_001182915.1 Kitasatospora sp. MY 5-36 | reverse complement strand
ACCGGCCTCGGCGCCGCCACCGCCGCCTTCGACGACCACGGCGAGGACTCGCCCGCGAGCGTGCCCTCCGCCGCCACCGTCGTCGACGGCGACCTCGCCACCGCCTGGACCCTGCCCGCCGTCGACGGCAGCGCCGCCGACCTGCACGGCGCCACCCTCGCCGCCTCCACCGACCAGGCCCGCGGCCACGGCTGGAAGCTCGGCGACCAGGTCAACCTGCGCCTCGCCGACGGCACCGTCACCAGCCTGCGGCTCGCCCTGGTCTACCGCACCCAGCTCGGCCTGGACGAGGTCCTGCTCAGCGGCGAGGCCGCCGCCGGCCACCTCGCCGACGCCCGCCCCGCCGCCGTCCACCTCGACGCCGAACCGGCCGACCGGCTCGGCGGCACCCTCACCGACGCCCGCGACCCCGGACCCGACCCCGGCGCCCACTACGCCTGGATCGCCACCACCACCATCCTCGGGCCCGCCCTGCTCTACGCGCTGATCGCCATCGTCAACACCATGGTGATGAGCACCGCCGACCGCCGCCGCGACTTCGCCGTCCTGCGGCTGGCCGGGACGGTGCGCCGCCAGGTGACGTGGATGGTCGCCCTGGAGGCCGTCCTGGTCGTCGCCACCGCCGCCCTGCTCGCCCTCGCCGTCACCGCGCTCACCCAGTACGGCACCACCGCGCTGCTCGACCACCGCGTCCTGGCCGGCCAGGCCGCCGTCCCCCTCCGCCTGCCCTAGACCCCGCTCGCCGCGAGCACCCTCCTGTGCCTGCTGCTCGCCGTCGCCTCCAGCGTCCTCCCCACCCGCCTCGCCCTCCCCACCCGGCCCCCGGCCCGGTAGCGCGTGCCTCCCGTCACGCCCGGCCGGGTCGGGCGTGACGGGCTGTCAGTACGTCCACGGGTTCAGCACGGTCGCACCGGTCCGCGCCAGGTGCTTGACGTTGCGGCTGACGAGCGTCCAGCCGTTCGCGATGGCCGTGGCCGCGATCAGCGCGTCGGGCGGATCGATGGTGGCACCGAGGCTCTTGAGTCGACGGTGAACGGAGAGGTATGCGGCGGCCTCCCGCTCTCCGATGACGGCGATCCGCCCCTCGTACTCCGCCCGGAGGCCGTCGAGGACCCGTCCGAGAGCGGCCTGACGCACCGGGTCGGAGACGGCTCTGACGCCTGCCTCGATCTCCGCGACGGTGATGACGCTGAGGGAGTGCTCGGTGGCCGGGACGGACCGGGCCCATGCGATGACGGCGGGGGCCGGCTTCGGCCGCGTGGTGATTTCGGCGACCACGTTCGTGTCCAGCAGATAGGTCACTCGGGGTCGCCCTCGCCGTCGTAGGAGCGCGCTCCGAACTCCAGCCCGTCGAAGGGCGTCGTCAGGAGGAAGTCCAGGAAGCCGTCGGTGCCCAGCGTCGCCCAGCGGTGCAGCATCGCGGGAAGCGCGTCGATGTCGGTGTCGGCGAGCTCGGCGTCGAAGTGTTCGACCTGGTCCTCGGGCAGTGACCCGCGGATCTCTCTGATGGTCCGCAGCGGATGGGGCTCGTCGTGCCGGTGAGGGGGCACGGGCAGGTTCGGGGCGGTACTCATGGTCGGCTCCTTCGTGCGGGTCCGAGGGACAGCGTAGGGCGACCGGGTCCATGATCGGGCTCCCCGCGGGACGGGTTGTCGGTGGGGCGGGTGATGATAGGGGCTGTTTCGAGAGGCAGGACGGAAGGACACACCTGATGAGCTGGTGGCAGCAGCCACTGGTCGGCTTCGACCTGGAGACCACGGGCACCGACCCGGCCGTGGACCGCATCGTCACGGCCGCGCTCGTGGACACCGTCGGGGCCGCCCGGGTGGACGCCGCGCACTGGCTGATCGACCCGGGGGTGCCGATACCCGCCGAGGCGGAGGCGATCCACGGGATCGGGGACGAGGTGGCGCGGAGCAAGGGCAGGCCGGCGAAGGAGGCGGTGGAGGAGATAGCCGCCGCGCTGTGCGAGCGGATCGCCGCCGGGCGGCCGGTCGTGGCGTTCAACGCGCCGTTCGACCTGTCGCTGCTCGACGCCGAGCTGCGCCGGCACGGGCTGGCGACGCTCGCCGAGCGCCTCGGGCGGCCGGTCGGGCCGGTGCTGGACGCGCTGGTGATCGACCGGGCCGTGGACAAGTACCGCAAGGGCTCGCGCACCCTGCAACGGGTCTGCGAGCTGTACGGGGTGGAGCTGACGGATGCCCACGAGGCGGGCAGCGACGCGCTGGCCGCCGTCCGGGTCGCCGTCGCGCTGGCCGGGCGCTACCCGGCCGAGGTGGGGGCGGTGCCGCTCGCGGAACTGCACCGTCGGCAGATCGACTGGTACCGGCAGTGGGCCGAGGGCCTCCAGGCCTGGCTGCGCCGCGGCAAGGACCCGCAGGCGGTGGTCGACCCGCGCTGGCCCGCCCGGTGAGGCCCGCCGGCCGCGTCCCCGACCTCACGGGACGGAGCACCTAGGCCCGCGGTCGGACACCCTCCGGCGGGGGCACGATGGCGGCCTCGGCGGTGTCCGGCGCGAGCGGGTCGTAGCGGACGGTCATCAGCTGTCCGACCCTCGGCGCGAGGTAGGCCTGGATGCGGATCGCGCAGACCAGGCTGCGCTGGACGCCGTCGGGGGTGGTGTAGCCGACGGTGAGCCGGAACTGGGGCTGGGCGTAGCCGCTGGGCTCGCCGGGTTGGACGGCGGTGACGGTGCCGGCGGTGCTCACCCCGTGGGCGGCGAGCCGGTCGGCGACCGTCCGGGCGGCGCGGTACGCGCGGTGCTGCGCGCGGAGCCGGGACTCGGAGTGGACGACCAGCGGCAGGGTGAGCGCCGCCAGGATCACGAGGGCGGGCAGGGCGGGCCGGTACGGTCCGCCGGGGCCGAAGGCCGCGCCGAGCGGCCCGAGCAGCAGGGCGAGGAACAGCACGCCGCCGGGGGGAAGCCGGTTCGGGGCCCCGGCTCCGGGGGAGCGGCCGACCCGGCCCGCCGCCAGCATGCCGGTCAGCCAGCAGAACAGGGCGCCGGCCCAGTACGCCTGGGTGGCGGCCGAGCCGAGGCAGAGCTGCTGGGTGCAGGTCTCCGGCTCCTGGTAGGCGACCACCCCGGCCGCGAACAGCCGGCCGGCCACCGCGCACAGCGCCAGCAGGAGCAGTGCCGCGACCGCCCGGCCGAAGCCCAGGCGCGGTTCCAGGTACGGGAGTTGCTTGCTCGACGGGGGACCGGCAGTCATGCCCGGAGGCTAGTGCGACGGCCGGGGCGGGCGGTACGCGCGCCCGCGGTCCGGTCGGTGAACGAGGGGGAAACTCCGCGGCGGCGGGCCCCGACGGCCCTACGCGGCCGGGAAGTCGAAGGTGTAGCCCTGGGTGACCAGCCAGGGCAGCAGCTGCTTGAGCGCGGCCACGGTCTGGCCGCGGTCGCCGCCCCCGTCGTGCATCAGGACCACGCCGCCGGGCTTGAGCTGCTTCTGCACGGCCGAGACGATCGCCGGCGTCCCCGGGCGGGCCCAGTCGCGCGGGTCGACGGACCAGCCGAGCGAGGACATCCCGAGGCTCGCGGTGATGTGCTCGTTGTCGGCGTTGAAGCCGCCGCCCGGGGCGCGGAACCAGCCGACCTCGGTGCCGGGGCCGCCCGCCTGGAGGATCATGTTCCGGGCGGCGGTGATCTCGTACGCGGCCTTGTCGTGGGGGAGCTTGGCGAAGGGCTGCGGGTGGTGGACGCTGTGGTCGCAGAGCCGGTGTCCGGCGGCCAGGATCCGCTTGACCATGGCGGGGTTGGCGGCGGCGTTCTGGCCGATCTGGCAGAAGGTGGCCTTGGCGTGGTACTGGGCCAGCAGGTCGAGGATCTGGCCGGTGGCGGGGCCGGGGCCGTCGTCGAAGGTGAGTGCGACGGTGCGGCCGCCGGAGGCGGTGGAGCCGATCACGGTGCCCGCCCCGGTGTGCGGGGGCGGCGCGGCGGGCGAGGACGGGTCGCCGGCCGGTGCGGTCGGGGTGGCCGGTGCGGTGGGCGTGGCGGAGAGAGGGGTGCCGGTGGCCGCGGTCGGGTGCGGCTTGGCCGG
>NZ_LFVW01000832.1:0-4037 GCF_001182915.1 Kitasatospora sp. MY 5-36 | reverse complement strand
GGAGTCCCGGCTGGTGCGCGGCTGGGCCCCGCGCGCCCCGCTGCCGCCCGGCCCGGAGGACTCCGACCTGCGCCACCGGCTGCACCGGCTGGACGCCGAGAGCCGGCTGGCCGACCAGGCCCGGGCCCGGCTGGAGGCCCGGCTGGCCCTGCTCGCCCAGCTCTCCGCGGACCTGCTGCGCGAGATCGGCGAGGCGGCCGGCCTCGGCGAGCTCGAACCCAACCGCTGGGCCCGGGAGCTCGACCGGGTGGACGCCGAGCGCGAGCGCTACGGCGAGGAGCTGCGCGCCACCCACTCCCGGCTGCGCCGCCTGGAGGAGGAGCGCTCGCAGGCCCTGACCGCCCTGGACGAGGCCGAGGAGGACCCGGCCGAGCTGACCGCCCACCTGGAGCTCACCGTCGAGGCGGCCCGGCCCGGCCCCGCCGAGCTGACCGTCTCCCACCTGGTGCCCTGCGCGCTGTGGCGGCCCTCCTACCGGGCGACCCTGGACGGCGGCGAGCTGCGCCTGGAGTCGGAGGCGGTGGTCTGGCAGCGCACCGGCGAGGACTGGACGAACGCCCGGCTCACCTTCTCCACCGCCCGTTCCGCCCTCGCCACCGCCCCGCCCGCGGTGGCCGAGGACGTCCTGGTGCTGCGCGAGCGCACCGACGAGGAGCGCCGCACGGTCGAGGTCGAGCTGCGCGAGGAGGCGGTCGCCGTCCTGGGCCCGGCCTCCCGGATGCCGGGCGTGGACGACGGCGGCGAGGTCCGGGTGCTGCCCGCCCCCGCCCCCGCGACCGTGCCCTCCGACGGCCGCGCGCACCGGGTGCCGCTGGGCGCCTTCACCGGCCCGGCGGGCAGCGAGTACGCCTGCGCCCCGGAGCTGTCCCCGCTGGTCACCCAGGTGGTCCGGTTCCGCAACGCGGCCGGGCACCCGCTGCTGTCCGGCCCGGTCGAGCTGGTCCGCGGCAGCGGCTTCACCGGCCGCGGCGAGCTGCGCTTCACCGCCGCCGGTGCCGAGGCCGAGCTGTCCTTCGGCAGTTCGGACGGCTACCGGGTGGTGCGGGAGAGCGAGGAGCGCCAGGCCACCGCCGGCCTCACCGGCCGCCAGACCACCACCCGGACGGTCCGGCTGCACCTGTCCCGCTTCTCCGGCCCGGAGGAGCGCGACGAGAGGGTCGTCACGGTGCGCGAGCGGGTGCCGGTCTCCGAGGTGTCGGCGGTCGAGGTGCGGCTGCGCAAGGAGGAGTGCTCCCCGGCGCCGGACTCCTTCGACGCCGAGGGCATCGTCCGCTGGGACGTCCCGCTCGCCCCCGGCGCCCGGCGCACCCTCACCCTGGTGTACGAGGTGTCCGCCTCCGCCAAGGTGGCCGGGCTCTGACCGCCGCGGGCGGCACCCCAGGACCAATCCGGAGACAACGGGTAGAAAAGGAACCATGATCCTCCACCTCGCCCCCCTGGACGACTGGCTGTCCGACCCCGGCCGCCCGTACGCCACCGCGTCGCTGCTCACCGACGGGTTCATCCACTGCTCGGCGGACGAGCGGACGGCGCTCGCGGTGGCCAACGCCTTCTTCTCCGACACCCCCGACCCGCTGATGGCGCTGCTGATCGAGGAGTCGCTGGTGGAGCCGATGGTGAAGTGGGAGGCCCCGCACGGCGCCCCGCCGCCCGGGGCCACCCCGGGCGTGCTGTTCCCGCACATCTACGGGCGGCTGAACCGCACTGCCGTGGTCGGCCTGGAGAAGGTCGAGCGCGGCCCGGACGGCCGCTGGGCCTCGCTCAGCCCCTGGAGCTGACGGAGGCTCCCGTCCCCGCTACAGCCACCCCCGCTCCCGGGCCGCCATCCCGGCCTGGAAGCGGGTGGTGGCGCCCAGCGAGCGCATCAGGCTCTGGAGGCGGCGCTGGGTGGTCCGGGCGCTCCAGCCGAGCGACCGGGCGATCGACTCGTCGGTGAGCCCGGCCGCCAGCAGGCCCAGCAGCTTGCGGTGGTCGGTCTCCGGCTCCGACCCGGCGTCCTCGGTGCCGACGGCCGCCTGCAGGCGGACGGCCCGCTCCCACTCCGCCTCGAACAGCGTGTCCAGCGCCTGGAGCAGTGCCGAGGGGTGGATCACGTACGCGGCGTCCAGCACGCTGTCGCCGACGCTGATCGGGATGATCGCCATCCGGTCGTCAGAGATGATCATCTTCATCGGCAGCGTCGGCCGGACCCGCGCCTCCTCGCCGTCCTCGACGCCGACCAGGATGTTCTTCTCCAGCCGCCCCGGCCAGGCCACCGCCTCCCGGTCGTAGACCGTCCGGAACTTCACGCCCTCGCGCAGCCGCCGCCGCTGCAGGGTCAACGGCGCCACCGGGTCCTGGATGTACGGCGGGCGGTCGAAGCCGCGCACCTGGTACTGGCTGGTCTCGGTGATGTGCTCCAGCCGCTGGGCGATCGCCTCGCCGCCGGTCAGCACCTCCACCGAGTGCGCCGGGTCGGTGTACCGCGAGGCCTCCCGGAAGGCGTCCATCAGCCGGTGCATCTCGGCCCGGGCGTAGCGCAGCTCCGACTCCCGGTGGCCGATCAGGGTGCCGATCGCGACGTCCGGGGGGACGGGCAGGTAGCGGTGCCGGTCCACCGGCGCCCGGGTGGCCATGCCCTGCTGCGCCAACCGGTCCAGGGCCCGCACGCTCTGCTGGAACGTCAGCCCGCAGCTCTCCGCCAGCTCCTCCGCCGTGGACTGCGGGCTGGCCACCAGGGCCGCGTAGACCTGCCCGTCCGGCTCCGCCAGTCCCAGCGCGCCGAGGGCCTGTCCGCCGGCCCGCCCCAGTGCTGCATCGGACACGACGCCCTCTCCCCCTGCTCGCCCGTTTCCGTCGGCCGCTCCCGCCCCGACCCGCGCACCCCGTGCTGGCGCAGTCCCGCCACCGGGCGGGGCGGCGCTCCGGTGGCCATCCTCGGCCACGGATCATGGCGCTGACAAGGCCGTGACCAGCGGTTGCGTCCCGGCTCACACGACCCGTCCGAAACGTGGACATCCGCCCCCGGACATCCCCACAGCACATCCGCACCGGGCGTCCGCGCACGGACGCCCGCACGCCGACCCGACCCCGCCGCGGGAACGCCGGAGCCCCCGGCCGCAGCACGTGCGACCGGGGGCTCCGGTGGAGCGGACGGGGCCTACAGGCCGACCTCGCGCATCAGCTGGCCGACCTCCGGGTTGGTCAGGCGGCGCAGCCAGCCCGACTTCTGGTCGCCCAGGGCGATCGGGCCGAAGTGGGTGCGCACCAGCTTCTCGACCGGGAAGCCGGCCTCGGCCAGCATCCGGCGGACGATGTGCTTGCGGCCCTCGTGCAGGGTCACCTCGACCATGTAGTTCTTGCCGATGTTGGAGATGACCTTGAAGCTGTCGGCGCGCGCGTAGCCGTCCTCCAGCTCCACGCCCTGGGCCAGCCGCTTGCCCAGGTCGCGCGGGATCGGGCCCTGGATCGCGGCCAGGTAGGTCTTGGTCACGCCGTAGCGCGGGTGGGTGAGGCGGTGGGCCAGCTCACCGTGGTTGGTGAGCAGGATGATGCCCTCGGTCTCGGTGTCCAGGCGGCCGACGTGGAACAGCCGGGTCTCCCGGTTGGTCACGTAGTCGCCCAGGCACTGGCGGCCGTCCGGGTCCTCCATGGTGGAGACCACGCCGGCCGGCTTGTTCAGCGCGAAGAACAGGTACGACTGGGTGGCGACGGTCAGGCCGTCCACCTTGATCTCGTCGTTCTGCGGGTCGACCCGCTTGCCCTGCTCGGTGACGCGCTTGCCGTTGACCTCGACCCGGCCCTGCTCGATCAGCTCCTCGCAGGCGCGCCGGCTGCCGATGCCGGCCCGGGCCAGCACCTTCTGGAGGCGCTCGCCCTCGGGCTCGCCGAAGGTCTTGGGCAGCTTGACGGCCGGCTTGTCGTGCCGGGCGAGGACGGCGTCCTCGATCTTGGCCTGCAGCTCGCGGGAGCGCTGCGGCTGACGGCGCGGGTCGCCCGGGGCGCCCTGGCCCTCACGGCGCGGGCGCGGGGCCGGGCTGGGGCGCCGGCCGGCGTAG
>NZ_LFVW01000831.1:0-4041 GCF_001182915.1 Kitasatospora sp. MY 5-36 | reverse complement strand
AGGCGCGGGGCCCCGGGCTCAGGCCGCGCGCACCGGGGCCGGCGCCGCCCGGGCCAGGCGGGTCAGCGCCAGCGGCTCGAAGATCCCCATCAGCACCGGGTCCACCGCCCGCACCGCCGCCGGCGCCGGCGCCGCCGGCACGGGGGAGCGCAGCATCGCCAGGTAGAGCTCCTGGGTCTCGGCGGCCGGGTCGATGCCCAGCTCCTCGGCCAGCACCTGGCGCAGCTGCTGGTAGCAGCGCAGCGCCTCCGCCCGGTTGCCGGAGGCGGCCAGCGCCTCCATCCGGCAGCGGTAGGCGCTCTCCCGGAACGGCGCCCGGCGCACCGCCTCGTCCGCCCAGCGCAGCGCGTGGTGCTCCTCGCCCAGCGCCGACGCCGCCAGGCTCGCGGTCTCCAACGCGCTGATGCGCAGCTCCTCCACGTGCTCGCGCACCCCCTGCGCCCACTCGCCCTCGTGGTCGGGCAGGAACGCCCCGCGCAGGTTCGCCAGCGCCCCCGCGGCCAGCTGCTGCGCCACCGCGTGGCCGCCCGCGGCCAGCGCCTCGCCGGCCTCGCCGACCGCCGAGGCCGCCGCCTCCAGGTCCACCGCCGCGTCCGCGGGCAGTCGCAGCACGTACCGCCCGCCCTGGGAGATCAGCGGGGTCGCACCGGGCCCCTGCCCCGGATCGGTGACGAACGCCCGCACCCGGCTCACCACGCTGCGCAGCGCGGAGGCCCAGGTGTCGGGCAGGCCGTCGGGCCAGATGGTGTCGGCCAGCTGGTCGCGGCTGGTGCCGCTGGAGCGCTCCAGCACCAGGCGGGCGAACGCCACCTGGGCCTGGGCGCTGGACAGGTGCTGCGGGGCGCCGTCCTCGTGCTCGACGGCCACCAGACCGGTCAGGCGGATCAGCATGCGCGGGCCCCCGATCTACCGGACGGACCGTCTTCCCTGAAGCCTTTCAACACGAGCTCCAACCCCCTCGAGCCAAAGCGGAAGTGACGGCCCGTTCCGGCCGTCGGCGTGGGAAATTGCGGATCGGAACAATAAACCGCCGACCAGCCGTTCGGTTTCGGCGGATTTCGACCATACATTCGCCGCATCGCGCGGTGTCAACACCGGTTGCGGAAACATACCCACCGGCCGGTCAATGCGTCGTGGACGCAAGGTTTCCGCACGTCAGAGCGTTCCCGCAGGCCAGGAAAGCGCCTATTGCGGACGCCTTGCGCATCCTGCCGTAGAAATGTAGCCATCCTTGAGCACCCCGCGTGAAGGCTTCGAGAAACACCCCGAGCCGCGAAAAGCCGCACGCAACCGCGAACAGCCGCGAAACAGCCGCGAACAACCGTGAAAAGCCGTGAACACCGTGACGCCGTGAAGGAGAAACCCGTGAACGCCACCGGAGCATGGGACCGCCTGGAGCCGAAGCTCGCCGCAACGAACGCCCGCGTGGCCGCACTGGAGTCCGACCCCTCCCGGCGCAACAGCTTCGTCGCCTACACCATGGAACGCGACAGCGCCTACTGCGACCTCGACGGCGAGCGCCTGCTCATGATGTCCGGCTACAGCTACCTCGGCCTGGCCGGCGACGAACGCGTCGTGGCCGCCGCCAAGGCCGCCGTCGACGTCTACGGCACCGGCAACCACGGCGTGCGCGCCCTGGCCGGCACCATCCCCCTGCACGAGGAACTCGAAGCCGAGGTCGCCCGCTTCGCCGGCCGCGAACGCGCCCTGGTCTTCGGCTCCGGCTACGCCGCCAACGTCGGCACCGTCGGCGCCCTCGTCGGCCAGGGCGACACCGTCCTGATCGACAAGTACGACCACGCCTCCATCGTCGACGGCTGCCGCCTGTCCGGCGCCACCGTCACCCGCTTCCGCCACAACGACGTCGACCACCTCGAGCGCCGCCTCAAGGCCGCCGCCCCCACCGGCGTGCGCCTGGTCATCGTCGACAGCGTCTACTCCATGGACGGCGACATCGCCCCGCTGCCCGAACTGCGCGAGGTCTGCGACCGCTACGACGCCCTCCTCATGGTCGACGAGGCCCACGCCCTGGGCGTCATCGGCAAGACCGGCGGCGGCATCGAGGAGCACTTCGACCACAAGGTCCGCGTCGACGTCAAACTCGGCACCCTCTCCAAGGCCATCCCCTCCATGGGCGGCTGGATCGCCGGCAGCCACGACCTCATCGGCCACCTGCGCTACGCCGCCCGCCCGTTCCTGTTCTCCGCCGCCCTCGGCCCCGCCCAGACCGGCGCCGCCCTGGAGTCCCTGCGCATCCTGCGCCGCGAACCCGAGCGCGTCACCCACACCCAGACCCAGGCCCAGCGCCTGCGCACCCGCCTCAACGACGCCGGCATCTCCACCATGGACTCCACCACCGCCGTCCTGCCCGTCATCGCCGGCAGCGACGACGCCGCCTACGACTACGCCACCGCCTGCCGCAAGGCCGGCGTCATCGGCCTGCCCGTCGTCACCCCCGCCGTGCCCAACGACCTCGCCCGGCTGCGCATCGCCGTCACCGCCCGCCACACCGCCGCCGACATCGACTTCGCCGCCGAGGCGTTCCTGACCGCCGCCGCCCAGACCGGCCTGATCTGACCCGCCCGCCCCGCCCGATCCGGCCCGCCCCGCCCGCCTGATCCGGCCTGCCCGGCCGGACCGGCCCGCCTGATCCGACCGGCCCGGACCAGCCCGCCCCGCCCCCGCTGCCACCGCCGGGCCGCCCGCGCGACCGCGCTAAGGAGACGAAGCCATGGCCCCCCACCACCGGCCGCCGATCGCCGTCACCGGCCTCGGCGTGGTCAGCCCCGCCGGCCACACCGTCGAGGACCTCTGGCGCACCGTCGCCTCCGGGCGCTCCACCGCCACCGCCCTCACCGACCCCGCCCTGGCCCGCCACCGGGTGCGCCTGGGCTGCAAGGTCACCGACCTGCCCGACAACGACCTCGTCCCCGCCAAGGACGCCCGCCGCCTGGACCCGTTCGCCCACTACGGCACCCTCGCCGCACTCGCCGCCCACGCCGACGCCGGACGCCCCGAACCCGAACCCGGGCGCAGCGCCATCGTGGTGGGCACCGCCGTGGGCGGACGCACCACCAGCGACCGCGAGTCCGCGCTGTACACCGAGCACGGGCCGCTGCGGGTCTCCCCGCTGATGCCGCTGGTCACCATGCCCAACGCGGCCGCCGCCCAGATCGCGATGCGCCTGCACTGGAACGGGCCCGCCCTGACCATCGCCACCACCTGCGCCTCCGGCGCGGACGCGATCGGCCACGGCGCCCTGCTGCTGGAGACCGGGCGCGCCGACGTGGTGATCGCCGGCGGCTGCGAGGCCACCCTCACCCCCGTCACCCTGGCCGCGTTCGGCAACCTCGGCGCGCACTCCCTGCGCAACGACGAACCCCGGCGCGCCTCACGGCCCTTCGACACCGACCGCGACGGCTTCGTGATGGGCGAGGGCGCCGGCTTCCTCGTCCTGGAACGCCTGGACGACGCCCGGGCCCGCGGCCGCACCCCGTACGCGCTGCTCGCCGGGTACGGCGCGAGCGCGGACGCCTACCACCTGTCCAACCCGCGCCCCGACGGCGCCGGCGCGGTGGCCGCGATGCGCGCCGCCCTCGCCGACGCGGCCCTCGCGCCCGGCGACATCGCCCACGTCAACGCCCACGGCACCTCCACCGTGCACAACGACCGGGCCGAGGCCGCCGCCCTGCGCGCCGTGTTCGGCCCCCACGGCGTGCCGGTCACCTCCACCAAGGGCGCCATCGGCCACCTGATCGGCGCCGCCGGCGCCGTCGAGCTGATCGCCGCCATCGAGGCCATGAACGCCCGCACCGTCCCTCCCACCGCCAACCACGAGAAGACCGAAGAGGGCCTGGACCTCGACGTCGTGCACACCGCGCCGCGCCCGGTGCGCGCCGGCGCGGCCCTGTCCAACTCGTTCGGCTTCGGCGGCCACAACACGACCCTGGTGGTGACCCCGCTATGACCGCACCCACGACCACACCCGCCGCACAAGCCGCCCCCGCCGCCCCGCCTTGACACCCCGGATCGTATCCAGAA
>NZ_LFVW01000830.1:0-4045 GCF_001182915.1 Kitasatospora sp. MY 5-36 | reverse complement strand
AGCGGGTTCTCGGACATCCCGCTCAGCCTCGGCCCGCTCGGGCAGCAGGGCGAGCGACTCCTCGGTGCGGCCGAGCGCGGCGAGCGCGCGGGCCCGCAGCAGGGCGCCCCAGCGCTGGTCCCGCTCGTCCAGCCGGCGCCCCTGCGTCTGCTCGGCCCGCTCGGCCGTCGCCAGCAGCTCCAGCACCTCCTCGTGCCGGCCCAGCAGGTGCAGGGTGCCGGCCCGGGCCTGGTGGAAGCGGAGCGAGACCGGCTGGCCGGCCGCCCGCATCCGGTTGGCCGCGGAGTCCAGGTGGTCCAGCGCCTCGGCCGCCCGGCCGTCGTCCTCCAGGGCGTCGGAGTACTCGCGGGAGAGGCAGTCGTAGCAGGCCCGGTCGGGCTCGATCCGGTCGAGCGTCTCGCCGACCACGGCGAGGCGCTCGGCCACGTACCCCGGCCCGTCGACCCGGGCGTGGCAGATCGCGAAGTCCTGCACCACGCAGACGGACTGCGGGCAGCCCTCGGTGTCCTCCCGGTGGGCGAACTCCAGCAGGTCGACCGCCTCGGGCAGCACCGCCTCGCCCTGCTGGCGCTTGTTCAGCAGGTTCTGCATCCGCCAGTGCCGCAGGTAGACCTCGACCCAGGGCAGGCCGAGCGCCCGGGCGGCGGCCACCGCCTCCGGGTAGAGCGCGTCCAGCTGCTCGTTGCGGCCCTCGGTGGCGTGCTCGGGCAGCTCGACGATGGCGTCGGCCAGCCGGTGGTGGCCGGCCTCGGCCAGCTGCCGGTGGGTGTCCCGCACCCAGGCCCAGATGTCGGTGGTCATGGCTGTTCCCCCTGCGTCGTGCTGATGAGTTGTCTACCGCACCCCACTGACAGTCCGTCCGTCACGGCTCCTCCGTGAGCGCGCCGGGGCTGTCCGGGACCTCCGGCAGCCCGGCCGGGACGGCGGCGGTCAGCGCGGAGACCGCGGTGCCGATGCCGGCCAGCGCGGCGGTGAGGTCGCCCTCGGACGGGCCGGACGAGGCCGCGGCCATGATCACCTTGATCGAGCGGAGCAGCCCGGCCGCGGTCGCGCTGCCGGTGTGCCCGGCGCGGTAGGCGGCGAGCAGGTCCCGGACCGCCGGACTGGCCAGGTTGAGGTAGAGCCGGGCCCGGACCCCGCCGTCGGTGCGGGCGGTGAAGGCGCGGGCCAGCCGCAGGGCGGCGGACGGTATCCGGGCGTCCGCCTGGTCGTCCTCGATCCGGGCCTTCAGCTCGGCCTCGCGGTCCGGCACCAGCACCAGCGGCAGGCCGGGCGGGTCGAAGCGGGCCGGGACGAGCTGCTCGCCCGGGTCGGCGAGGGCGCCGGCCAGCCAGGCCGCCTCGTGCTCCGGCAGCGGGCGCTCCGGGTCGCGGAACAGCTCGCGGTTGCCGCGTTCGCTGCCCAGCTCGACCACCCGGCAGCCGCGCAGTTCGGCGTAGCGGTGCAGGAACGGCAGGACGGCGTAGCGGTCGCCGCGCGCGATCGGCACCCGCATCGCCCGGTACAGCATCTCCTCGAAGCCGCCGCCGCTGCCGAGCGCGACGTGCACCGCGCCGCCGCCCGCCGCGCGCAGCGCGCCGGCCGTGAGGTCGCCCTGGGAGGTGGGCACCGGGACGTCGTCGGCGAGCAGGGTGAACAGCCGCTCGTCGCAGAGCGCGGCGCCGAGCAGGTCGTTGCCGTGCCGGGTGAGGATGCGGCGCCAGGCGGCGGGCCGCAGCCGGGCCGTCTCGTACAGGCCGTCCACGATGGCGTCGGCGAGGGCCTTCCGGAGCGCGTGGTAGTGCTCGTCGCGCTGGAGGTCCTCGCGGCTGGCGGTGGGGGTGAGCCGGTCGGACTCGACCACGCCGCCGATGAACCCGGCCCAGCGGGGCAGCAGGTCGCGGGCGTCCTCGGCGAGCAGCATGCCGCGCAGGTAGACGGCGAGGTCGCGGTTGTCGCTGCTGCCGTAGCTGCCGCCGTCCTGGACCCAGAGCAGGCCGACCGCGTCGGTGGCGCCCTCGACCGGCTCGACCGGGAAGGCGGTGAGCGGCTCGAAGCGGCGGCCGAAGGCGGCGGCGAAGCGCATCCGGGCGGCGTACGGGTCGCCCTCCGGACGCCCGCGCCAGGGCACCTCGACGGAGTTGACCGGCCGCTCGTCCTCGCCGACGTGGACCGGGACCGACAGCAGCACGCAGTAGCGGCCGAGCACGTCGCGCAGGACGTCCTCGTCGGCGAGGTGGCCGTGCTCGGCCTTGAGCGCCAGCTCGACCACCGTGCCCGGCCGGGGCCGGGCGGGCACCGGCTCGACCTGGTACTGCTCGCCGCCGCGGCTGCGGTAGCGGTGGCCGAGCCCCGGCTCGCGGTGCGAGGTGGTGGTGACGGTGACCTCGTCGGCGACCGAGAAGGCGGAGAGGAAGCCCAGGCCGAAGGCGCCGATCAGCTCCTGGTTGCCGGTCAGTTCGCGCAGCATCCGGGTGTAGCCGGTGCCGACGGTGGCCAGGTAGGAGTGGATCTCGGGTTCGGTGAGGCCGGCTCCGGTGTCCTCGATGGCGACGGTCCGCCGGGCGGCGTCGGCGCGCACCCGGATCAGCGGGCGGTGGTCGCCGTCCGGGTCCTCCAGGAGCCGGCGGGTGTGCGAGTCGTGGGCGTTCTGGACGAGTTCGCGCAGGGCGACCAGCGGGGTGGAGTAGAGGTGGGTGGCGAGGACGTTCACCAGGCCGCCGAGATCGACCTCGGTCGTGCGCAGCTCCTCGGCGGGGGTGAACTCGGGCGGGGCACCATCAGACATGGGTCCTCAGTGTGCCAGTGCGACTATCTGGCGACCATTTCTTTCTTCTTGACGCCTTCCCGATGGAATGACGGAATGCGGTCAACTTCGACAACGTCGAATTGACCACCCCTCCACCATCGGGGGAATTGCCACCCGTTCGGTGGAGTTCGTCCACCCCGCTGGTGAATGCTGAAGGCGCGACGCCACGTCCCGGCGCCCCGGGGCGGCCGCTCCGGGCGGCACCACCATTCGCTTCTCGCCAGGGAGACCAGCGTGTCCCGTATTCGCGCAGCCGCCGCCGTCACCGCCCTCGGGGCACTCCTCCTCGTCGGCCTCGGTGCCGCCACCGCGCACGCCGACAGCGGCTCCGGCGCCGGTGCGGGCGACCGTTCCAACGGCAGCGTGGTGAGCGACTCCGGCTCCGGCAACATCATCGGCACCGTCCACGGCAATGTGGTCAACACCCAGCAGACGGCCACCGGTTCGGGTGCGGGCAACCAGAACAACGGCGTCGCGGTGACGGGCAACGGCGGGACGGTCAGCGCCGACCAGGGCAACACCGTCCAGCACAAGTCCCTCCGGAGCGACGCTCCCCGGCGCGACCGCGGCGTCGACGCGCAGGTCTACTACCCGCACGTCCTCTACTAGGCCCCGCCGTCGACTCGCCGTCAGGAGAGCCCCAGCACCGCCCGGCCGAGCCGCAGCAGGCAGTCCCCGAGGTCCGGCCGGGCGTTGTGCGGACGGTTCCGCACCCCGTCGTTGACCAGCGCGAACAGCGCGTGCACCCGGATCCGGGCGGCCGCCGCGTCGTACCCGGGACGCACCTGCCGCAGCAGTCCGACCCAGGTGCGCAGGAAGTCCCGCCGGAAGTCCACCGCGGCCCGGCGGTCGGGCGGGGCCAGCCGCTCCGTCTCGCTGAGCATCGCGCCCAGGTAGTCCCCGTTGCGCAGCGCGAAGTCGACGTACGCGCCCAGCCCGGCGTCGAGCGCCGCCCCGGGCCCGGCGGCGGCCGCGATCGCGCCGTCCACCTCGTGCCAGAGCCGCTCGCGGCTGCGCACCAGCGAGGCGGCGAGCAGCTCGGCCTTGCTGTCGAAGTGCCGGTACACGCTGGGGCCGGAGATGCCGACGGCGGCACCAAGCTGGTCGGTGCTGACGTTGTCGAAGCCGCGCTGGTGGAACAGCCGTACGGCCGCCGCGAGCAGTTCCTCCCGGCGCGCCCGCGCCCTGGGCTCCGGCGTCGGCCGCGGCTCGGCCACCGCGCCGGGCCCCGCGGCCGTACCGCCCGGGGAGACCGCG
>NZ_LFVW01000829.1:0-444 GCF_001182915.1 Kitasatospora sp. MY 5-36 | reverse complement strand
GGCCGGCCGCGGCGCGGGGGCGTCCGCCCTGGCGGCGCGCCGCCAGGCGGCGAGCAGCGGCAGCGCGGCCCGCAGTTCGGACGGGAGGTCCCCGGTGTCGCCCTCCAGGCGCAGGACGGCGGCCAGCGAGGCCTCGTCCTGCTGCTCGACGGCCGCCCAGAAGGAGGCGTCCAGCGGGTCGGCTGTCCCGGCCGCGGCCTTCGGCTGGACGACGTCCAGCCAGTACCGCCCGCGCTGGAAGGCGTAGGTCGGCAGGTCGACCCTGTGGCCGTCCGCGTGGAACGCCGTCCAGTCCACCGGCACGCCGCGCAGGTGCAGCGCGGCCAGCGCGGACGCCAGGGCGAACTCCTCGGAGCGGTCCCGGCGTTGCGCGGCGACCAGGGCCGCCCGGCCGCCGGCCGCCGTGCCGTCCAGGAACTCCTGGCCCATGGCGGTGAGCACACC
>NZ_LFVW01000828.1:0-3602 GCF_001182915.1 Kitasatospora sp. MY 5-36 | reverse complement strand
GGGCCCGCAGCGCGGACAGCGCGCCGCCGGTGCCCTCCTCCGTCCAGCCGGCCGGCAGGACGGCCAGCCAGTCGCCGGAGAGCCCGGGCGGGGCGGCCGGGTCGGCGAGCCGCTGCCACTCGACCCGGTAGCGCCAGGAGTCCAGCAGCGAACGGTCCTGGCGCTCGCGCCGCCAGGAGGAGAGCGCGGGCAGCAGGTCGCCCAGCGAGCGCTGCTCCTCCTCGGCCAGCCGGAGGCTCGAACCGAGGGCGGCCAGGTCCTGCTGCTCGACGGCGGCCCAGAAGGAGGCGTCCGCCGGGTCGGCGGCGCCCGCGACGGGCGCGGCGTCCAGCCAGAAGCGGCGGCGCTGGAAGGCGTAGGTGGGCAGGTCGACCCGGCGCGCGCCGGAACCGGCGAAGAACGCCGCCCAGTCGGCCCGCACCCCGCGCCCGTGCAGCGCCGCCACGGCGGACACGGCGGTCCGCACCTCGGCCCGGTCGCGCCGCAGCACCGGCACGAAGGCCTCGGCGCCGTCGTCGCCGTGGTCCCGGCCCATGGCGGTGAGCACGGCGTCGGGGCCGAGCTCCAGGAAGGTGGTGACGCCCTCCGCCAGCAGCGTCTCCACGGCGTCGTGGAAGCGGACGGTGTGGCGGGCGTGGCGGATCCAGTAGTCGGGGTCGGTGAGTTGCTCGGTGGTGGCGGGTCGGCCGGTGAGGGTGGAGACGATCGGGATGGCGGGGGCGTGGTAGGTGAGTTGGGCGAGGGTGTCGCGGAACTCGTCGAGCATCGGCTCCATGAGCGGGGAGTGGAAGGCGTGGCTGACGCGCAGTTCGCGGGCCTTGTCGAACTGTGCGGCGACGGACCGGACTTCGGCGGTGTCACCGGCGATCACGACGGAGCGGGGGCCGTTGACGGCGGCGATCGAGACCCGCTCGGTGAGCAGGGGCAGGACCTCCTCCTCGCCGGCCCGGAGCGCCACCATGGCCCCGCCGGTGGGGAGGTGCTCCATCAGACGGGCGCGGGCGGTGATGAGGCGGGCGGCGTCCGGGAGGGACAGCGCCCCGGCCACATGGAAGGCCGCGACCTCGCCGATCGAGTGGCCGGCCAGGAAGTGCGGCCGGACGCCCCAGGATTCGACCAGGCGGTAGAGGGCGACCTCGACGGCGAACAGGGCAGGCTGGGTCCAGCCCGTACGGTCCAGGAGTTCGCCGCCCTCGGCGATCACCTCGCGCAGCGGGCGCTCCAGATGTTGGTTCAGCTCGGCGCAGACCTCGTCGAACGCCGCCGCGAACGCGGGGTACGCCGCGTACAACTCGCTTCCCATGCCGGTGCGTTGGGCGCCCTGGCCGGTGAACAGGAACGCGGTCTTGCCGGTCGTCGCCGCCGTGATCCCGTCGCCCTCGGCCACCGCGGCCAGTCCGGCGGCGAGTTCGGCGCGGTCCGCGGCGACCACGGCGGCCCGGTGGGCGAACCGCGCGCGGCCGGTGGCCAGCGAGTAGGCCAGGTCGGTGAGGTCCAGCCCGGGGTCCGCGTCCAGCAGGGCGCGCAGCCGGGCGGCCTGCTCCCGCAGCGCGGGGACGGTCTTCGCCGACAGCAGGTGCGGGGCGAGCGCGGGCGCCGTCCCGGCCCGCGCCTCGGCTTCCGGGTCGGCCGGGGCCTCCGGCGCCTGCTCGACGATGACGTGGGCGTTGGTGCCGCTGACGCCGAAGGAGGAGACGCCGGCCCGGCGCGGGCGGCCGGTCTCCGGCCAGTCCCGGGCCTCGGTGACCAGCTCGACCGACCCGGCCGTCCAGTCCACCTCGGGCGTCGGCTCGTCCACGTGCAGGGTGCGCGGGACGGTGCCCCGGCGCATCGCCTCGACCATCTTGATGATGCCGCCGACCCCGGCGGCGGCCTGGGTGTGGCCGATGTTGGACTTCAACGAGCCCAGCAGCAGCGGCCGTTCGCGGTCCTGGCCGTAGGCGGCGAGCAGTGCCTGGGCCTCGATCGGGTCGCCGAGGGTGGTGCCGGTGCCGTGCGCCTCCACCACGTCGACCTCGCCCGCGGCGAGACCGGCGGCGGCCAGCGCCTGCCGGATCACCCGCTGCTGGGCGGGACCGTTCGGCGCGGTCAGCCCGCTGCTCGCACCGTCCTGGTTGATGCCCGAGCCGCGGACCAGCGCCAGCACCGGGTGCCCGTTGCGCCGGGCGTCGGAGAGCCGCTCCAGCAGCAGCATGCCGACGCCCTCGCCCCAGGCCGTGCCGTCCGCGGCGGCGGCGAAGGACTTGCAGCGGCCGTCCGGCGCCAGCCCGCGCTGGCGGCTGAACTCCACGAACCCGGCCGGGGTCGAGAGCACCGTGACGCCGCCGGCCAGGGCCAGCGAGCACTCGCCCGAACGCAGGGCCTGGCTCGCCAGGTGCAGCGCCACCAGCGAGGAGGAGCAGGCGGTGTCCACGGTGACGGCCGGGCCCTCCAGGCCCAGCGCGTACGCCACCCGGCCGGAGGCCACGCTGCCGGCGCTGCCGTTGCCCAGGTAGCCCTCCACCTCCTCGGGAACGGACTGGAAGCGGGCCGCGTAGTCGGCGGTGGCGATACCGGCGAACACCCCGACCCGGCTGCCGCGCACCGAGGTCGGCGCGATCCCGGCCCGCTCGAAGGCCTCCCAGGAGTCTCCAGCAGCAGCCGCTGCTGCGGGTCCATGGCCAGCGCCTCGCGCGGGCTGATCCCGAAGAACGCCGGGTCGAACTCGTCGGCCCGGTGCAGGAAGCCGCCCTCGCGGACGTAGCTGGTGCCCGGCGTCTGCGGGTCGGGGTCGTACAGCGCCTCGACGTCCCAGCCCCGGTTGACCGGGAAGCCGGAGATCGCGTCCACACCCCCGTCGACCAGCTGCCAGAGCTCCTCGGGCGAGGTCACCTCGCCCGGGTAGCGGCAGGCCATGCCGACGATCGCGATCGGCTCGCGGCCGGCGTCCACCAGCTGCCGGTTCTCCCGGCGCAGCCGCTGGATCTCCTTGAGGGAATCCCGGAGTGCCGCGACGACTTCCTGGGGTGCTGCGTTCATCACAAATCTCCGTACATCAAGCTCAGGTCGGGTCCAGGGGGGCGGTGATCCGCGCCGGGTACTCGGCGCGGATCACCGGGGCCGCCTAGGAGTTGTCGCGGGCCAGGCGGAGCAGCTCGGCCAGATCCATGTCGTCGATCAGCTCGTCGCCGACCGCCTCGGCGGTGCCGGTCGCCCCGGCGCCGTCGCCCGCGGCCGGGCCGACGCCCGGCAGCTCCGGGTCCAGCGCCGTGCGCAGCTGCTTGGCGAGGGCGGCGGGGGTCGGGTAGTCGAAGATCAGCGTGCTGCTCAGGCGCAGACCGGTGGCGTCGGTGAGCAGCTTGCGCAGCTCGACCGCGGTCAGGGAGTCGAAGCCCTGCTCCAGGAAGCCGCACTCGGGGTTGAGGCCGTTGTGCGGGGCCTCGCCGAGCACCCCGGCGACGCACTCCTCGACCAGCTCCAGCAGCAGCTCGTCGCGCTCCGGCTCGGTGAGTCCGGCGAGCCGCTCCCGCAACCCGGCGGACCGGTCCGGCCGCTCACCGGTGCCCGGCGCGTCGGCGTCCTGCGCGTCGGCCGGCCGCGGCGCGGGGGCGTCCGCCCTGGCG
>NZ_LFVW01000827.1:0-4076 GCF_001182915.1 Kitasatospora sp. MY 5-36 | reverse complement strand
GCCGCGAGGCGGGCGGGGGCGGGGCGCGGCCCGGGGCCGGTCTAGACCCTCAGCCGGGCGATCCGGTGCGGGGCTTCGAGTGTTCCGGGAGCGGTGCTCCCGGCTCCGGCGTCTCCGGTGCCTCCGGCCGTCGGGCCCGTCGGGTCGGGCGCCGGTGCGGCGTCCCCGAGGGTGGGCTGGGCGGCGACGGCCGACCAGGCGGCCTCGGCGTCGGGGCCGTCCTCGGGCTTCCCGGACAGGCACTCGCCGCCGGGGTGGTCGGCGTCCTCGCCGTGCTCCTGCTGGTGGGCGGGCCGCGTGGGCTGCGGAGCCTTCGGGGAGTTCGGAGCCTGGGGGCTGTCGCCCGCCGCCGTGGCGTGGGCGGACCAGACGATCCGGATCGGATCGGTGTGCCCGGCGCCGGTCTCCGCGCTGAACCCGTGGGACGCGAACACGGCCATCAGCAGGGCGCCCAGCCAGAACAGCCGCGCCGCCACCCCTCGGGGGTGGGCGCGTCGTGTACGCAACGGCGACCGGGCGGTGACCATGCCGTGATCCTAGCCCGACTTCCTGCTCCGCCATAGCGCGCCTCAGATGGTGTGATGAATCGTCAACTGGCTTCGTCAGGAGCGCGATCGGAAGAGTCGGAAGAAAGTGTTATCGGCGAGGGTGGGGAGGGTCTCCTGGGCACGGGAGTGAACGCGCGATGCCGTGGGTGAGGTCCACGGCGGGAACGCGGAGTGCGAGATGGGGCGCTCCGCGCGGAGCCAGAGGTCTCCGACCGCGTCCGCCCCCGACGCGCCGCCGGACCGTCCCGTCCGACGGGCGCACCCGGCGGTCCGCACGCTCCCCCCCTGGCTGCGGACCGCCGGGGTCACCGGACCGGGTGCGGGCCACCGGGTTATTGAGCCGAGGCCCGTTCCTTGGTCAGCCGCCAGACCAGTTCCTCCCCGGTCTCCGCCGGGGCGAGCACCTCGGCGGGGCGGCGCAGGTGCTCGGTGAAGCCGAGGCGGGCCGGGACGGCGCCGCTGGCCCGGTTGGCCGGGTCGTGGACGATCTCGACGGCCTCCACCCCGGGGAGCCGGAAGGCCTCGTCGGCCAGGGCCCGCGCCGTCCGGGTGGCCAGCCCGCGCCCGGTGGCGGCGGGGTGCAGCCAGTAGCCGATCTCGCGGACCTCGTCCGGGGTGTCCTCGCGCCGGAACAGCCCGCAGGCACCGACGATGGCGCCGTCGAGCACGATCGCGTACGTGAAGTCCCGGCCGTTCGCCCAGAGTTCCGCGCGGCCGGCGAGGAACTCGGCGGTCTTGGCGCGGCTGTGCTCGCCCACCCAGGGCATCCAGGGCCGCAGGTGCTCCAGCGACTCCTCGATGACGGCGAAGAACTCGGGCAGGTCCGCCTCGCCGTCGAAGCGGCGCAGGGTGGCCCCGTCCAGGGCGATGACGTGCTGGGGATGGGTCATGGCAGGAGGATGGTCCGTGCACGCCTCGCCGGGCAAACGGGTTTTCGGGCCGGGGTCGTCCGATCGTCAGTCCGGGCCGTCCGCCGGGGTGCGCCGCTGCAGCAGGACGGCCGCCTCGCGGTCGGTGACCTCGTGGAACTCGCCGTACCAGGGCCCGGCGGCGTGCGCGTAGCGGGGCAGGTGCAGGCAGACCACCGCGTCCACGTCCCGGCTCAGGTCGGCCGCGATCCGGGCGTCGCCGACCGGCGCCGCGAGGATCAGCCGCTCCGGGTGGTCGGCGGCCAGGGCGTGGAGGGCCGCCCGGGCGGTGAGCGCGTCGGTCAGCCCGTCGGAGACCAGGACGGCGGTGCGCCCGCACAGCGGGAGCCGGGCCCGGCCAGGGCGGTAGAGCGCCTCGCGGCGGTGGACCTCGACCCGCTCCCGTCTGACGCTCGCGTCCAGTTCGGCCGAGGTGATCCCGAGGCTCTCCAGGGCGTACCGGTCGAGCAGCGGCGGGTCGCCGTCGGCGATCGCGCCGACCGGGCGGTCGTGGCCGGGCACGGTCAGCAGCCGGACCACCGTGGCGTCGAGCGGGGCGCCCAGCGACTCGGCGACCTCGGCCGCCACCGGCAGCCCGCCGGGGGCCAGGCCGAGGACCACCAGCTCGGCACCGGCCCGCCCGCCCAGCAGCGGGGCGAGCCTGAGGGCCAGCTGGTGGCCGGCGGTGCTGCGGTCGAGGAATCTCACGGACCTGTCCTCGTCCTCCAGGTGTTCGAGCGGCTCGGTCGGGACCGGGGTGGTGCGGGCGGGCGAGCGGCCCGCGGGCACCGTCCGTTCCGCCCCGTCACCGGGGCGGCTGCCCCGTTGCGGCGGGCTCTAACGTCCGGGCGCGATCCGGGGGTGGTACGGAACGGACGGCGCGTGTGCACCGGCGGGGAACGGGCAGGCGCGGGGCATGGACGGCCGACGGACGGTGCTCCCGCTCGTACCAGCGGTGAGGTCCGCCTGGCACCGTGCACCCGGTGACGGCCCCGCGCCGTCCCCGCCGGACCACGAGCTCGGCGCCCGACCGGACGCGCTACCGGACGCTCGGACAGCCGGGCCACGGCTGCTCGCGAGAACCTGGGCCGACGGCGTGCCACGGCCCCACCCCGGCCACCAGCGCACCGTCCGAACCGAACCGACATGAGGAGGCAGGCCGTGGACCGCCCCGGGAACGGTGGGCCACCAGGCCGGGAGCAGGTCAGGCGACTGGCGCTCGAAGGCGGCCCCGGCACGGTGCGGCGCAGCCGCGAGTTCAGCCGACGGGCGCTGGTGTCTTGGCAGTGGCTGCCGGCCGTCGACGAGGACCGACGGGCCGCCGCCGAGGACGTCCTGCTGATGGTCGCCGAGCTGGTCGCCAACGCCTGTCTGTACGCTCCCGGCGGCCCGAGCGAGCTGCGGCTCCACTGGGACGGTGCCCGGCTGCGGGTGGAGGTCGCGGACGCCAGCCCCGTCCCGCCGCGGCTGCGCCCGTCCGCCGGTGCGGGCCGCCCGGGCGGGTACGGACTGCGGGTGGTGGACCGGCTCTCCGCCGCCTGGGGTTCCCGGCCCGAGGCCGGCGGGAAGCTGGTCTGGCTGGAGGTGTCGCGCCCGCCGGCCCTGACGGCGGCGGGTGCGGACGGGGAGCCGGAACGGCCGGGCTGATCGCCGCACGTCCTCGCCCTCGTCCGAGGGTGCGTCCGGCGCTCCGCAGCCGGCGCACGGCACCCGTCGAACTCCGGGGCCCGGCGCGCCCTTTCCCGTTCCCGTGGCACCGCCCCCGCCACCCGACTAGCGTTGCCCGGCATGACCGACACCGGGACCGACATCACCGCTGAGCTGGTCCGCGCGCTGCTGCGCGACCAGCACCCCGACCTGGCCGACCGCCCCGTGACGCTCGGCGCGCGCGGTTGGGACAACCAGCTGTGGCGGCTCGGCGACGACCTCGCCGTCCGGCTGCCCTGGGCGACGACGTCGGCGGACGAGCTGCTGCGCAAGGAACACGCCTGGCTGCCCGCCCTCGCCCCGCACCTGCCGCTGCCCGTCCCCGTCCCACAGCGCTTCGGCGAGCCCTCCGAGCGGTTCCCGCGGCCGTGGATCGTCACCACCTGGGTGCCGGGCGAGCCCGCCGACCGCGCGCCCGCCACCCGCGCCGCGCGGGCCGCCGACACCCTGGCCGCCTTCCTGACCGCCCTTCACCGCCCCGCCCCCGACGGTGCGCCCGCCGGTCGCGGCCGCGGCGGACCGCTGGCCGACCACGCCGAGGGCTTCGCGAGGCAGCTCGCCTCGGCCGTCGAACTGGGGCTGCTCCCCGACCCGGAGGCCGTCCGCGCGGTCTGGGAGGACGCCGTCACCGCGCCGGAGTGGACGGGCCCGGACCTGTGGCTCCACGGCGACCTGCACCCGGCCAACGTGCTCACCGCCGACGGCACCTTCTGCGGTGTGATCGACTTCGGCGACCTCTTCGCCGGCGACCCGGCCGGTGACCTCGCCGCCGCCTGGATCCTGCTGCCGGACGGCGCCGCCGACCGCTTCCACGCGGCCTACCGGCCCGCCCCGGACCCCGCCACCCTGCGCCGCGCCCGCGGCTGGGCGGTGCTGCGCGCCCTCTCCTGCCTGCGCATCGGCCACGCCGGCG
>NZ_LFVW01000081.1:0-19627 GCF_001182915.1 Kitasatospora sp. MY 5-36 | reverse complement strand
CAGCCGGCCCCAGGCCAGCACGTGCCGGCTCCGCCCGGCGGAGGGGCAGTGCCGGGCCCCGCGCAGCAGGTGCGGGGTGAGCCGGGCGGCGACCAGGACGTCGGCCAACTCCCCGTACTGGTACAGCTCCAGTGCGGCGCGGCCGCGGCCGGACGCGACGCAGCGGACCGACCAGGGGCCGGCTCCGGCGGGCAGCGCGCCCTCCGGCAGCTCCCCTTCCTGCAGCGTCTCCTCCGGCAGGGCTCCTGCCGGCAGCGCCCGCTCCGGCAGCGCCTCCTGGGCCGCCGCCGCTCCGGCGGCACTCCCGGGGCCGGGCCGCCCGTGCGGCGGAGTGGCGGAGTGCGATGCAGTGCTCGTCATGCCCTCAAGCCTTCCGCCCGGACCCCCCTCCTGTCGGTGGTGCTCCACACCGAATCGGGGGTGTAGCTAGCTACACCCCCATCGGGAACCCCCCTTCATGGCGGCTCGTGATCACCGGGCCCTACGCTGTCGGCCATGCCCTCCACCACGTTGCGCCGAGCGTTCGTCAGGAGCCTCCGGCGCCCCCCGTGGTCGCCCGAGGTCTGGCGGGACGTCCGCTTCACCGCCGCCGGGATACCCGTGGCGCTGCCGGTCTGGCTGGCCGTCACCGAGTCGAAGCTGCTCTTCCCGGTGCTCGCCGCCGTCCTGCTCTGCACCCACCCGCTGACCGTCGTCCAGCGCGGCCGGCTGCGCGCCCTGTACGGGGTGGAGGTGCCGCCGCTGCGCCCGCCGACGGGGCGCCGGGTCTGGCTGCTCGGGGTGACCTGGCGCCAGGTCCTCCACCACCTGGTGGCCGGCCCGCTGCTGGCGGCGGGCGCCCTGGTGGTGCTGTACGCCTGGGCGGCCGCCGTGGTGCTGGCCACCGTGTACGGCTGGATCTGGCTGCTGCCCGCGGGCACCGCGCTGCGCACCGGCCTGGCCGGGGAGGACGTCCTGCTCACCCTCGGCGGGGTGCTGCTGCTGGCGGTGCTCCCGCTGTCGGGCACCCAGCTGGCCCGGCTGGAGGTGTGGGTGGCCCGGCGGCTGCTCGGCCCGGACCGGGCGGAGGCGCTGGAGCGGCGGGTCGAGGAGATCGCCGAGAGCCGGGCCGGCCTGGTCGACGCGGTGGACGCCGAGCGCCGCCGGATCGAGCGCGACCTGCACGACGGCGCCCAGCAGCGGCTCACCTCCCTCGCGATGAACCTGGGCCTGGCCCGGCGCACCCTCAAGGACGTGCCGCCCGAGGTGATGCAGGTGATCATCGACGCGCACGAGGAGGCCCAGGCGGCCATCGACGAGCTGCGCGACCTGGTCCGCGGCCTGCACCCCGCCGTCCTGGAGGACCGCGGCCTGGACGCGGCGCTGTCCGGCATCGCCGCCCGCGCCCCGCTGCCGGTGCACCTGGACGTCGACCTCTCCGAGCAGATCGCCCCGACCGTCGAGGCGGTCGCCTACTTCACCGTCTCCGAGGCGCTCACCAACGTGGCCAAGCACGCCAGGGCCCGCCGGGTCGACCTCTCGGTGCGGACGACCGGCGGCCGGCTGCGCCTGGTCATCAGCGACGACGGCGTGGGCGGCGCGGACGCCTCGCGCGGCACCGGGCTCACCGGTCTGCGCAAGCGCGCCGCCTCGGTCGACGGCACGATGTCCGTTCTCAGCCCCCTCGGGGGCCCCACCACCATCACCGTGGAGTTGCCGTGCGCGCTGTGATCGCCGAGGACTCGGTCCTGCTGAGGGTCGGCCTGGTCAAGGTCCTGGAGGCGGTGGGCTTCGAGGTCGTGGCCGCCGTCGGGGACGCCACCGAACTGCTGGCCGCCGTCGAGGAGCACCGCCCGAAGGTGGTGGTGGCCGACGTCCGGATGCCCCCGGGCTTCCACGACGAGGGGGTGAAGGCGGCGATGGTGATCCGCCGGCAGTGGCCGGACACCGCCGTCCTGCTGCTCTCCCAGTTCGTGGAGGAGCGCTACGCCGCGGACCTGCTGGCGACCAACACCAGCGGCGTCGGCTACCTGCTCAAGCAGCGGGTCGCCAACGTCGATGACTTCGTGGACGCGCTCCAGCGGGTCGCCGAGGGCGGCACCGCGCTGGACCCGGAGGTGGTCGCCCAGCTGCTGGTGCGCCGCCGGCACCGGGACCCGGTGGAGAAGCTGACCCCGCGCGAGCGCGACGTGCTCGCCCTGATGGCGGAGGGCCGCTCCAACGCGGCGATCGCCGGCTCGCTGGTGGTCAGCGACAGCGCGGTGGCCAAGCACATCAACTCGATCTTCACCAAGCTCGAACTGCCGCAGGCCGAGGACAGCCACCGCCGGGTGATGGCGGTGCTGCGCTTCCTGGAGGTCGGGTAGCGGTGAAGGGGGTGAAGGGCTGGCGGGCCACCGGGACGCTCGTGATCGTCCTGGTCATGATCGGTGCCGGACTGCAGACCTGGTCGATGGCGGTGCAGCAGCGCACCAGCAGCAGTCGGCCGTACGACGAGGAGATCCACCGGGTCCAACTGGAGACCGGCCCCGCGTCGGTCCGGGTGCGGGCCGGACGGGAGGGCCACGTGGTGGTCCGGCAGAGCCTGGACTGGCTGGTGCGCAAGCCGGTGGTGTCCGCCGTCTTCGACAAGGGCGTGCTCACGGTCGGGATGCACTGCCGGCTGATCCTGCCGTTCGTGGACCTCGGCTGCGGCGCCGAGATCGAGCTGGAGGTGCCGGCCGCGACCGAGGTGTCCGGCTCGGTGACCTCCGGCTCCGTCCAGGTGGAGGGCCTGAGCGGGGACGTGAAGCTGGACCTGACCTCCGGCCAGCTGCTGCTGTCCGACACCTCCGGGAACGTGACGGTGCACGCCACCTCCGGTCTGGTGCAGGGCACCAACCTGAGCGCCCCGCGGTTGACGGCGCAGCTCACCTCGGGCTCGGTGCAGCTGAGCTTCGCGAGGGCTCCGCGCGAGGTGGACGCCACGGCCACCTCCGGCTCGGTGGAGATGAGCCTGCCGAAGGACAGCCGGTACGCCGTCTCCAGCGAGGTCGGCAGCGGCAACGGCCGGATCGACCCGGGGCTGGCGGACTCGGCGAGCCCGAACCGGGTGCACGCCGCGGTCACCTCCGGGTCGATCTCCATCGCTCCGGCGCCGGCCTCGTCGGCGCCCACCGCCCCGGCGGCTCCGTCGGCCTCGTCGGCCCCGTAGCGGAGGCGGCCCGTTCCGGAGGCGTCCGGCAGAGGAGGTGGCCGGCAGAGGAGGTGGCCGGTGGCCGAGGCGCCCCGTACCGGGGGAGCCCCGGCGCGGGCGGAGGCCGCTCACCCGGGTGGGGGACAATGGAGAGTCCCGTCCCCACCACCCGAGGTCAGCCGCGCATGACAGTCACGCCCGCACCCACCGCGTCCGGCACCGCGTCCGGCACCGAGTTCGCGCCGCTCGACATCGGCCCGATCCAGGTGTGGCCGCCCGTCGTGCTGGCGCCGATGGCCGGCATCACCAACGCGCCGTTCCGCACCCTGTGCCGCGAGCAGAGCGGCGGCAAGGGGCTGTACGTCTCGGAGATGATCACCACCCGGGCGCTGGTCGAGCGCAACGCCAAGACCATGCAGCTGATCAAGTTCGACCCGAGCGAGAAGCCGCGCTCCATCCAGCTGTACGGGGTGGACCCGGTGACCGTCGGCAAGGCCGCCCGGATGATCTCCGAGGAGGGCCTGGCCGACCACATCGACCTCAACTTCGGCTGCCCCGTCCCCAAGGTCACCCGCAAGGGCGGCGGCTCGGCGCTGCCGTACAAGCGCAACCTGCTGCGCGAGATCCTGCGCGAGGCCGTCGCCAACGCGGGCGACCTGCCGGTGACCATGAAGATGCGCAAGGGCATCGACGACGACCACCTCACCTACCTGGACGCCGGCCGGATCGGCGCCGAGGAGGGGGTGGCCGCGATCGCCCTGCACGGGCGCACCGCCGCCCAGCACTACGGCGGCACGGCCGACTGGTCGGCGATCGCCCGGCTGCGCGAGTCCGTCCCGGCGCACATCCCGGTGCTGGGCAACGGGGACATCTGGTCGGCCGACGACGCGCTGCGGATGATGCGCGAGACCGGCTGCGACGGCGTGGTGGTGGGCCGCGGCTGCCTGGGCCGGCCGTGGCTGTTCAAGGACCTGGTCGCGATCTTCGAGGGCGACGTGGACTACGCCCGCCCCGACTTCGGCTACGTGGCCGCGGCGATGGTGCGGCACGCGCAGCTGCTCGGCGAGTGGCTGGGCGACGAGGCGCGCGGCGTGATCGACTTCCGCAAGCACGTGGCCTGGTACACCAAGGGCTTCTCGGTCGGCTCCGAGCTGCGGGTGCGGCTGGCCGGCTCCTCCTCGTTGGCCGAACTGGCCGAAACCCTCGCCCAGGTGGAGCAGTCCCAGGGCTGGCCGGACGGTGCGGACGGCCCGCGCGGGCGGACCAGCGGCAACAACCGGGTGGTCCTGCCAGAGGGCTGGTTGGACGATCCGTACGACTGCGCCCGCCCGGGTGCTGACGCCGAATCGGACACCTCCGGCGGATGATCTGTACGACCTGGCGAAAATGACCCGTTCGGGTCGATGGCCACCCGGTCCCAGCCCTCTTGTCCATCCTGGACAAGAGGGCTCCTTTTCGGCGTCCGAATGTCACGGAACGGGCACGTTTCTGGACACAGTGCGACGATCGGCGCAGGCGCTCTACGTTCGACCGGTGAGACGCTCTGGTGACGCTTGCCACACGCGGTGGGGGCTGACGGCCGGTCAGTGGACGAAATGGACAGGTCGGCTGTGAATCGCTTCCCGAAGTCGGTCGACCGGTGATCGGGCGATCCGGGTGCAGGAAATCAAGCCGGGGCAACGCCATGGACCCGCGGTCGCTACGGTGCGTCCGGATCGCACGATCTTCGCGGGTGCATGCCTTCAAGAGTTGAATGCTTGCTCGCGTCAGGCGGACGATTTCACCAACAGAGGTGAACGCCTTTATGTGCTTTCGATCTAGCGGGTTACCGCTGGGTACCAGCCTCGGGTGGCCTATTCAGGGCAGAGAAGTGCCTTCGAAATGGGTATGTTCTCCGGCGTCAGGGCAACCGCGTACGAGGAGACCGACCCGTGCCGTCCCAGCAGAAGTTTGTTTACTCCTTCACCGAAGGAAACAAGGACCTCAAGGATCTTCTTGGCGGCAAGGGCGCGAACCTGGCCGAGATGACCAACCTGGGCCTCCCCGTCCCTCCGGGGTTCACCATCACCACCGAGGCCTGCAAGGTCTTCCTGGAGACCGGCAGCGAGCCGTCCTCCCTGCACGAGGAGATCAGCGCCCACCTGGACGCCCTCGAGCAGGAGATGGGCAAGAAGCTCGGCCAGGCCGACAACCCCCTCCTGGTCTCGGTCCGCTCCGGCGCGAAGTTCTCCATGCCCGGCATGATGGACACCGTCCTCAACATCGGTCTCTCCGACGCCTCGGTGGTCGGCCTCGTCGCCCAGTCCGGCAACGAACGCTTCGCCTGGGACTCCTACCGCCGCCTGGTCCAGATGTTCGGCAAGACCGTGCTGGGCGTCGACGGCGAGCTGTTCGAGGAGGCCCTGGACGAGGCCAAGCACGCCAAGGGCACCGTCAACGACCTGGACCTGGACGCCGCCGACCTCAAGACGCTGGTCGAGGTGTTCAAGGGCATCGTCGAGCGCGAGACCGGCCGGGCCTTCCCGCAGGACCCGCGCGAGCAGATGGACCTCGCGATCCACGCCGTCTTCCACTCCTGGAACGGCGACCGCGCCCGGCTGTACCGCCGCCAGGAGCGCATCCCGAACGACCTGGGCACCGCGGTCAACGTCTGCAGCATGGTCTTCGGCAACCTCGGCGAGGACTCCGGCACCGGCGTCGCCTTCACCCGCGACCCCTCCACCGGCACCCAGGGCGTCTACGGCGACTACCTGTCCAACGCCCAGGGCGAGGACGTCGTCGCCGGCATCCGCAACACGCTGCAGCTGTCCGAGCTGGAGAAGCTCGACAAGAAGTCGTACGACGAGCTGATGGCGATCATGCAGACGCTCGAGAACCACTACCGCGACCTCTGCGACATCGAGTTCACCATCGAGCGCGGCAAGCTCTGGATGCTCCAGACCCGGGTCGGCAAGCGCACCGCCGCGGCCGCCTTCCGGATCGCCGTCCAGCTGGTCGACCAGGGCCTGATCGACCTGGACGAGGCCCTGATGCGGGTCCCCGGCGGCCAGCTCTCGCAGCTGATGTTCCCGCGCTTCGCCCCCGACTCCGAGTCGAAGCAGATCGCCAGGGGCCTCGCGGCCTCGCCCGGCGCCGCGATCGGCAAGATCGTCTTCGACTCCTACACCGCGGTGAAGTGGTCGCGCTCCGGGGAGAAGGTCATCCTGGTCCGCCGCGAGACCAACCCGGACGACCTGGACGGCATGATCGCCGCCGAGGGCATCCTCACCTCGCGCGGCGGCAAGACCTCGCACGCCGCCGTCGTCGCCCGCGGCATGGGCAAGACCTGCGTCTGCGGCGCCGAGGAGCTGGAGGTCGACACCAAGCGCCGCCGGATGACCACCGCCGACGGCCTGGTGCTGGAGGAGGGCGACGTCGTCTCGATCGACGGCGCGACCGGCAAGGTCTACCTCGGCGAGGTACCCGTGCTCCCCTCCGCGGTGGTGGAGTACTTCGAGGGCACCCTGCACGCCGGCGCCGACGTCCAGGGCGGCCTCGTCCAGGCCGTGCACCGGCTGATGTCGCACGCCGACGGCCGCCGCCGCCTCGCGGTGCGCGCCAACGCCGACAACGCCGAGGACGGCGGGCGCGCCCGCCGCTACGGCGCCCAGGGCATCGGCCTGTGCCGCACCGAGCACATGTTCCTCGGCGAGGAGCGCCGCAAGGAGGTCGAGCACCTGATCCTGGCGGACAACGACAAGGACCGCGAGCTCGCCCTCTCCACCCTGCTGCCGCTGCAGAAGGGCGACTTCCTGGAGCTCTTCCAGGCGATGGACGGCCTGCCGGTCACCGTCCGGCTGCTCGACCCGCCGCTGCACGAGTTCCTGCCGGACATCACCGAGCTGTCGGTGCGCGTCGCCCTCGCCGAGGCCCGCAAGGACCCGAACGAGAACGACCTGCGCCTGCTCCAGGCGGTGCACAAGCTGCACGAGCAGAACCCGATGCTCGGCCTGCGCGGCGTCCGCCTCGGCCTGGTGATCCCCGGCCTGTTCGGCATGCAGGTCCGGGCCATCGCCGAGGCCGCCGCCGAGCGCCGGCTGGCCGGCGGGGACCCGCGCCCCGAGGTGATGATCCCGCTGGTCGGCACCGTCCAGGAGCTGGAGCTGGTCCGCGACGAGTGCGAGCGCGTGCTCGCCGAGGTCGCCCGGACCACCGGCGTCAAGCTGGACATCAAGCTCGGCACCATGATCGAGCTGCCGCGCGCCGCGGTGACCGCCGGGCAGATCGCCGAGGCCGCCGAGTTCTTCTCCTTCGGCACCAACGACCTGACCCAGACGGTCTGGGGCTTCTCCCGGGACGACGTGGAAGCCTCGTTCTTCACCGCCTACCTGGAGAAGGGCATCTTCGGGGTCTCCCCGTTCGAGACCATCGACCGCGACGGCGTCGGCTCGCTGGTCAAGCACGCCGTCGAGGCCGGCCGGGCCACCCGCCCCGACCTCAAGCTCGGCGTCTGCGGCGAGCACGGCGGCGACCCGGACTCGGTCCACTTCTTCCACGAGGTGGGGCTGGACTACGTCTCCTGCTCCCCCTTCCGGATCCCGGTGGCGCGCCTGGAGGCAGGCCGCGCCGCCATCGAGACGGCGGGCAGCGACTCGCGCTGAGGAGGGTAGGCATCCCCACCTCACGCGCGGGCACGACTGACCGCTTCCCCTCCCGTCGGGAGGGCGTACACCGGAGCTCGGCGCAGGAGAACCGGCGTACGTGACACGGCCGGGCGGGAACGGACAACGGCGTCCGTTCCCGCCCGGCCGTACGTCCGCGTACGGGCCGGCGCACCGGCCGGTGTGGCGGCGGCCACGTGTGTAGCTGGCCCGGCCCGGCCCGGCCGCCTGCCAAGCTGGACCGCATGACCAACCGCAGAAACCCGCTCGTGGCCGTGGCCGTGCTGATCCTGGCGGTCCTGGCCGGGGCCGGGTACCTCCTCGCCAACCAGGGGAGCGGCCACCCCAAGGCCGCCGCGAGCGCCACCACGAGCGCGGCCGCCGGTGCCACGACGTCCGGGGCCACGGCGCCCAAGCCCTCGGCCCCCAAGCCGAGCCCGCCCGCCGGGGGCGCCGGTACCACCCCCGCCGCGGCCGGCACCTGGGTCCCGACCGACCCGGCCATGGCCGACGTCTGCCGCACCAAGCTCCCCAGCCAGGCCCAGGACACCCTCGGCCTGATCGCCAAGGGCGGCCCCTACCCGTACAACCGCGACGGCATCGTCTTCGAGAACCGCGAGAGCCGCCTCCCCAAGAAGTCCGGCGGCTACTACCACGAGTACACCGTCGTCACCCCCGGCTCCAACGACCGCGGCACCCGCCGCGTGGTGACCGGCGACTCCGGCGAGCAGTACTGGTCCGCCGACCACTACGCCACCTTCCAGGAGATCGACTCCCGCTGCTGAGCGGGGCCTCGGCAGCCCTCGCCGCGCCCCTCACCGGGCCCGGCGCCAGGTGACGCGGGGGTGGGGGGCGTGCGGGCCGGTGGTGACCAGGGCGGTGAGTTCGTGGAGCACCGGGGCCGGGTCGCGGCGGAGCTGGACCGGGGTGGTGCGGACCACCGGGAGGCCGGCGGCGGTGAGGCGGTTGGCGCGGGCGAGGCCCCGTTCGTGCTCGGCGGGGCGCAGGTGCCAGGCGCGGGAGTCGATCTCCAGGGCCACGCAGGCGTGCGGCCAGTAGGCGTCCGGGACGGCGAGGAAGCGGCCGTCCAGGAAGAGCACCGGGTTCCACAGCGGCTCCGGCAGCCCCGCGTGCGCCAGCAGTTCACGGGCCTCGCCCTCCACCACCGACCGCACCCCGACCGTCAGGTCCTCCACCACCCGGGCCACCTGGGGCAGTCCGAGCGCACCCGGGCGGGACAGCAACTGGTCGAGCAGCTCGCCGAGTTCGCAGTGCCGCCGCTGGACGGCCTCCGCGCACAGCGCCCGGAACCGGCGCTGCCCGGTCTCCCTCGGCGCGAGGTCGGCCAGCGCCCGGGCGACGGTGGTGCTCCACAGCCCGTCGTCCCGCTCGAAGCCGCCCGGCATCGCCCCGGAGGCCCGATGGATCCGGACGAACTCCCTGTCCCCGACCCGCCGTTGAGTCGGGATCAGGATGTCGACCGCGTTCAGGTCGGACGGGTGCCCGGCGCTCGGCAGCCCGGCCTCGGCCAGCACCGCGAAGCCGGTCAGCAGCACCTCCCCGGCCCGCGGGTCGCGGCCCTTCGGCGTCGCGTACGCCAGCGCGGCCCGCAGCTTCTGGTGGAACGTCAGCCGGCCGCTCTGGAGGCAGATCACCCGGGGCAGGACCTGTTGCCAGGGCCCGCCCGGCCGCAGCCGGTGGGCGATGGTGCCGGAGGGCACCCCGAGCCGGCGCAGCTGCGCCCGGGTGGCGATGTGCTGCTGGTCGGCGCCGAGCAGGGCGACCGGGTCGAGGGGGTTCGCGCGGGTCATGCCCCGGTGCCTGCCCGCCGGAATCGGAGGTATGCGAAACATCCCCCGTCGGTGGGGACGCCGGCCACGGGTGTTGACGGGACGGCGGTCAACCCGCTGAGCTGGAGGGCATATGACCATTCCATCCACGCACACCGGCCCCGCGCTGGACTCCCTCAACGGCCTCTCCGTGGGCGACGCCCTCGGCGCCCAGATGTTCGTCCCGGAAACCGCCCGGGCCCACCTCGCCGCCCGCACCGAACCGCCCGGTCCCTGGCCCTGGACCGACGACACCGAGATGGCCTGCTCGGTCCACGCCGCCCACACCGAGCGCGGCGCGATCGACACCTTCGACCTCACCCACGCCTTCGCCCTCCGCCACGACTTCGACCGCGGCTACGGCCCGGCCGCCAACCGGCTGCTCCGGCTGGTCCGCGAGGGCGGCGACGCCCGGCGGCTGGCCGCCGAACTCTTCGACGGCCAGGGCTCGTACGGCAACGGCGCCGCGATGCGGGTCGCCCCGCTGGGGGCCGCGTACGCCGAGGACCCGGCCGCCGTCGTCCGGCCCGCCGCCGACACCGCCGTCATCACCCACACCCACCCGCAGGCCGTGGACGGCGCGATCGCGGTCGCGGTGGCGGCCGCGTACGCGGTGCGGGCGCGGGCGGAGGCCATGACGCCGGAGGCCTTCCTGGCGGCGGTCGCCGACCTCACCCCGAACGGGGCGGTCAGGGACGGCCTGGAGGAGGCCCGCGGGCTGCTCGCCCGGCCGGACTTCCGGCTCGCCGCGCAGGTGCTCGGCAACGGCAGCCGGACCTCCGCGGCCGACACCGTCCCGTACGCCCTGTGGTGCGCCGCCCGGAACCTGGCCGACTACCGCACCGCCGTGTGGGAGGCGGTCGCGGCCGGCGGCGACATGGACACCGTCGCCGCCATCACCGGGGGAGTGGTGGCGGCGCACACCGGCACCGGAGGCATCCCGCGGGCCTGGCTGGCCGCCCGGGAGCCGCTGCCCGCGTGGGCGTTCCCGGAGCCGGGCGGCGTCCGCGCGGCCGGGGAGCCGCACCTGACGCCGATCCGCCTGCCCCGCCCGCACCCGGTGCCGGACCTGCTCTGGTCGGACGCCGACTGGGAGCGGATCAGGCGCGGCCTGCGGGCCCGGGACGTGGACGAGCGCTGGGTGTCCGTGGTCTCCGAGGGCGTGCTGCACCTGCACCGTGGTGTGGGCGGCGCGGAGGTCTACCGGGTCCGGGTGGCCCGGGTGCGGGGCGGCTGGCGGCCGGTGGAGGCGCTGGTCGAGGCGCACCCGGGACGCCACCGGGCCTGGGACGACCGCACGACCCTGCCGGCCGTCCTGGGCTTGGCGCGCCTCGGCTACGAGCCGCTCCGGGCCGGCCTCAGACCGTGATCATCAGCTGCCCGGCGCCGCTGCCGCCCTGTCTAAGGCACTCCTGGTTGATCGCCGGATCCGGGGCGCTCGGCGAGGTGGCGGCGGCGATCCGCAGCTCGATGATGTCCCGGACGGCCGGCCACTCGTCGTCGAGGATCGAGTAGAACGCGGTGGAGCGCACCACCCCGTCCAGCCCGCGCGAGTGAGCCCGGCGGACGCCCTCGGAGGTCGCGCCGAGCCGCTCGATGGCGGCGCGCGAGCGCATGTTGCGGGCGTCCGCGCGCATCGAGATCCGCTGCACGCCCCAGGTCTCGAAGGCGTGGCGCAGCATCAGCAGCTTGGCCTCGGTGTTGATGCCGGTGCCCTGGGCGCGCGGCGAGAGCCAGCTGTTGCCGATCTCGGCCGCGTCCGGGACGGCCGTGGCCGGATCGCCGAACGGGACGCCGGGCACGGGCGGCCACACCATCGGGCCCTGCCAGTAGTCGAGTTCCAGGAAGCGGGTGGAGCCGACGACCCGGCCGTCGGCGACGTTCACCGTCGCGAACGGCAGCGACCGTCCCGCGGCCTGGTCGGCGAGCGCCCGCGCGACGTAGTCGCGGGCGGCTTCCAGGCCGTGCGGGACGGGGGTGAAGGCGTAGGTCGTACGGTCCTCGGCGCCGGCCTCGGCGATGGCCTCGGCATGGTGCGCGGCGAGGGGCTCCAGCCGCACGGTGCGGCCGGTGAGGGTGACAGGTACGGGCACGGAACCTTCTGTCCTTCATCGGTCGGAGGGAGCCTCCCGGGCCGGGGTACGGCACGGGGTGCGCTGGACATGGGTACGCCTGGGCCCGGGTCCGTCCGCCGGGTACCCGCGCACGCCGGAGGTCCGGTCGAACGGGGTGGGGGCGGCGGCCCGGAGCGGGCGGCGCGGGGGTGCCGGAACGGACACGGGTCCTCGGACCGGTCCGGCGGGAACAGCGAGGGGACAGTGTGCGTCCGCGAAATGGCCGAAGAGGAGACGAGAGCGCGAAGGGAAGCGGGCGGCCAGGTGAAGGCAAGATGCGTCGTGGGGGCTGGCCGAGCAGCGGACCGGGACGTGGCCGACGGCGTTACGGACGACGTGGCGACGACGCGACGATGCGAGGCAGCGAGAGGACGATACCCGCCAGAAGGCGGTGCGTCACTTCGCGGCACGCGAATGGCCGCGCGGGCCGTTCCGGGGCCCCGCGGACGGGCCTCCCGCGGGGGCGCTACCAGGGTCGTGACCAGGGGCTCTTCGGTCGGGTGCGATCATGGTCCGGAGCGGTCGGCCGAGGCCGTCGGGCGCGCCCCCCGGGGAGCCGTCGGACGGGTACCGGAGCGGCCGTGGAGCGGCTCCGGAACGGCCCCGGCGCGGCCCCGTGGACGTGTCCGCCCGCGGGGCGGGGGCGGGGCGGGGCCGGGGCGGGAATTCCGGCGGCGCCCGGCACGCTGCAGAGGACGAGAAGCCGGTCGACCGGAACGAGCAGGGAACGGGGTTGGGTGCGCGGTGCGTGACTTCCAGGCGTTGTACGAGCTGGATCAGCAGGGCGTGGCCGCCGTCGCCGCGGCCAACGAGCAGTTGCGCGACACCGGTGCCGGCCTCGTGCTGCTCCAGCACTACGAGGGCTTCATGGACGCCGGGGAGGCCGGCGGCCAGGTGGTGGCCCACCTGCTGGAGACGGGCTCGCCGCAGGTCGTGGCCCGCTTCGACCACGACCGTCTGGTGGACTACCGGGCCCGCCGCCCGGCGATGGTCTTCGACCACGACCACTGGACGTCCTACGACCCCCCGGAGATCCTGCTCCAGCTCGTCCACGACGCCGCCGGCGCGCCGTTCCTGCTGCTCAGCGGCCCCGAGCCGGACGTCGAGTGGGAGCGCTTCGCGCGGGCCGTCCGCGAGCTGGTGGAGCGCTTCGAGGTCCGGCTCTCGATCGACTTCCACGGCATCCCGATGGGCGTGCCGCACACCCGCCCGGTCGGCATGACGCCGCACGGCAACCGGCTGGACCTCGCCCCGGGCTACCCGCAGTGGTTCGAGCAGGCGCAGGTGCCGGGCAGCGCCCAGGCGCTGGTGGAGTACCGCCTGGCCGAGGCCGGGTGCGACGTCCTGGGCTTCGCCGTGCACGTCCCGCACTACGTGGCCCGCTCCGCCTACCCGGCGGCGGCCGTGCAGGTCCTGGAGGCGGTGCAGTCCGCCACCGGGCTGGTGCTGCCCGGCACCCGGCTGCGCGAGCAGGTCTCCGAGGTCTACGCCGACATCGAGGAGCAGCTGGCCCAGGGGGACGGCGAGTTGCGCTCGGCGATCCGCGGCATGGAGGGCCAGTACGACGCCGTGGCGGGCGCGGAGGGCCGGGAGAGCCTGCTGGCCGAGCCGGTGGACCTGCCCTCGGCGGACGAACTGGGGCGGCGCTTCGAGCAGTTCCTGGCCGAGCACGAGCGCGGCGCGGAGTAGTCGACGCGGAGCGGCCGACGCGCACGCGGTTTCGTGGTGCGCCGGCCGGAGAGGGCGCGCGGAAGCGGTCGGAAGCCGGTGCCCGGACGGCCCCGGGGTCGGTTTCCGGCCGGTTCGGGCCCGCCGTAAGGCGATTCGGCCGGGGCGGGAGTCATCGGCCGCGATCGTTCGTTGGCCCCTGATGTGCCCGGGGGACGGGCCGCCGCAAGGAGCCGACCGTGACCCGTATCCCCGGGGGGAGACCATGCCGAGGACCGTTCGCCCGACCATCGCCCTGACCGTCGGACTGGCCGCAGCGCTGCTGGCCGGCTGCACCGACAACACCGCTTCGGACAGCGGGGCCGGCGGCGCCGCGGGCACGGCGTCCGACCGCGCGCGGGCCGGCGCGGCCGCGTCGCCGACCGCCGCCCCGCCGCCCACCGGCCCGTACGTCGCGCTCGGCGACTCGTACACCGCGGGGATGAAGATCTCCCCGCAGGTCGGCGAGCCGGGCGCCTGCTACCGCTCCGGGGCCAACTACCCGTCCCTGGTGGCGAAGGGGCTCTCGCTCGCCGCCGACCAGTTCAAGGACGTCAGCTGCAGCGGCGCCCGCACCGGGGACCTGACCGGCCCGCAGAAGGTCGCCGACGGCACCAATCCGGCCCAGCTGGACGCGCTCACCGCGGACACCCGGCTGGTCACCCTGGGGATCGGCGGCAACGACGCCGGCTTCATCGAGGTCGTGACGGAGTGCGCCAAGGCCAACCTGGTGGACATCGTCAAGGGCGTGATCAGCGACAGCGCGGACCGGATCAGCGACTCGCCCTGCCGCGACCACTACGCCGCCGGCAGCGGCACCGACGAGGTCCAGCGCAAGGTGGACGCGGCCGGCGACCGGATCGGCCAGGTGCTCCAGGACGTCAAGAAGCGCTCCCCGAAGGCCAAGGTGTACGTGATCGGCTACCCGGGGCTGCTCCCGGCCGACCCGGCGAACTGCCTGCCGGTGCTGGGCAACGCGGTGGCCGCCTCCGACCTCGCCTTCCTGGTGGAGAAGCAGCAGCAGCTCAACGGCATGCTCAAGAAGCGCGCGGACGCGGCCGGCGCGGTGTTCGTCGACCTCGCCGGGCCCTCGGCCGGGCACGACATGTGCGCGGGGGAGGACAAGCGCTGGGTGGAGCCGCCGCTCCCGGCCCAGGGGTCGGCGCCGATCCACCCCAACGCCAAGGGGCAGGAGGCGATGTCCGGGGTGGTCCTGAAGGCGATCAAGGGCTGAGGACGCCCGCGCCGGGGCGCGGGACGGAGGGGGCGCGAGGGGTGCGCCGGCCGGGTGGGGCCGACCCACCGGGGCGGGCACCCGCGCGCCGCGCACCGTTCACGCCCCGGCCCGCACCCCTTCGTGCGCGGCACACCCCGCGTGTCGGGGGCGCGGCGTACCGTGAAGGACATATGGACGACACCACGCACCGCCTCGCCGCCCCGATCACGTACGACCACGCCGCCGAGGCCCGCTGGGTCCCCGAACCCGACAAGCGCCCGGGCCGTACGGCCTTCCAGCGGGACCGCGCCCGGGTGCTGCACTCGGCGGCGCTGCGCCGGCTGGCCGGAACCACCCAGGTGGTCGCCCCGATGCGCAGCGACTTCCCGCGCACCCGGCTCACCCACTCCCTCGAATGCGCCCAGGTCGGGCGGGAGTTGGGCGCCGCCCTGGGCTGCGACCCGGACCTCGTGGAGACCGCCTGCCTGGCCCACGACATCGGCCACCCGCCGTTCGGCCACACCGGCGAGGAGGCCCTCGACCAGGCCGCCGAGGCCTGCGGCGGCTTCGAGGGCAACGCCCAGTCGCTGCGCATCCTGACCCGGCTCGAACCCAAGCGCTTCGCGCCCGAGGGGGAGCAGCCGGCCGTCCGGCTCGCCCCCTGGCCGGGCCGCAGCGTCGGCCTCAACCTGAGCCGGGCCGCGCTCGACGCCGCCGGCAAGTACCCGTGGACCAAGGGCGCCCACCCCACCGACCCGGCCTCCTCCAAGTACGGCGTCTACGCCGACGACCTGCCGGTCTTCCGCTGGCTGCGGGCCGGCTCCCCGGCCGGGCGCAAGTGCTTCGAGGCCACCGTGATGGACTGGTCCGACGACGTGGCCTACTCCACCCACGACGTCGAGGACGGCCTCCAGGCCGGCCACATCGACCCGGCCGTGCTGCGCGCCCCCGGCGAGCGGGCCGAACTCTTCAAGGTCGCCGAGCGCTACGCCCCGGACGCCGAGCCGGAGGAGCTGGCCGCCGCCCTGGACCGGCTGCTCGCCCAGGAGTGGTGGCCCCGCTCCTACGACGGCACCGCCCGGGCCCGGGCCGGGCTCAAGGACCTCACCAGCCAGCTGATCGGCCGCTTCTGCCTGGCCGCCGAGCAGGCCACCCGCGCCCGCTACGGCCCCGGCCGGCTCACCCGCTACGCCGCCGAGCTGGTGGTGCCGAGGGACGTCCGGCTGGAGTGCGCGGTGCTCAAGGCGGTCGCCGTCCGCTTCGTGATGCAGCGCGACGAGCAGGCCCAGTTGCGGGCCCGGCAGCGGATCGTGATCGCCGAGCTGGCGTACGTCCTCACCCAGCGCGCCCCCGACGGGCTGGACCCGGTGTTCGCCGCCATGTACCACGAGGCCGAGGACGACCGCGCCGCCCTGCGCACGGTCGTCGACCAGATCGCCACCCTCACGGACGCCTCCGCCCTGGCCCTGCACGCCAAACTGGTCGGCGCCGCCTGGGCGTAGCCGCCGGGCGCGGCCGCGACGGCTCCGGTGCGGCCGCGCCCCGACCGGGGCCGAGCCCTCGGCGCGGCCGGAATGCCCCGCCGCCCCAGTAGACTTCCGGGGTGGCCGGGCGGATCAGGGACGAAGACGTACAGGCGGTGCGCAGCGCACTGCCGATCGACGCGGTGGTCGGCGACTACGTACAGCTGACCAACGGTGGCGGTGGCGAGTACAAGGGCGTCTGCCCCTTCCACGACGAGAAGTCCGCCTCCTTCTACGTGAACCCCGCCAAGGGCGTCTTCCACTGCTTCGGCTGCCAGGAGAACGGCGACACCATCGCCTTCCTGATGAAGATCGAGCACTTCACCTTCGCCGAGGCCGTCGAGCGGATGGCCGCCCAGGCCGGCATCACCCTGCGCTACGAGGAGGGCGGCTACAGCCCCCGCCACCAGCAGGGCGAGCGCACCCGGCTGGTCGAGGCGCACAAGGTGGCCGCCGCCTGGTACCAGGAGCAGCTGGCCTCGCCGGAGGCGGAGATCGGCCGCCGCTTCCTGGCCGAGCGCGGCTTCGACGAGGAGGCCGCCAAGACCTTCGGCGTCGGCTACGCCCCCGCGGGCTGGGAGCACCTGGTCCGCTACCTGCGCGGCAAGGGCTTCACCGACAAGGAGATCCTGCTCGGCGGCCTCGCCTCGCAGGGCCAGCGCGGCGGCCTGATCGACCGCTTCCGGGGCCGGCTGGTCTGGCCGATCCGGGACATCGCGGGCGAGGTGGTCGGCTTCGGCGCCCGCCGCCTGCGCGAGGACGACAACGGCCCGAAGTACCTGAACACCCCCGAGACGCCGATCTACAAGAAGTCCCACGTGCTGTACGGGATCGACCTGGCGAAGAAGGAGATCGCCAAGTCGGGCCGCGCGGTGGTGGTCGAGGGCTACACCGACGTGATGGCCTGCCACCTGGCCGGGGTCACCTCGGCGGTGGCCACCTGCGGCACCGCCTTCGCCGAGGACCACATCAAGATCATCCGACGGCTGCTGATGGACACCTCGCAGTACCGGGGCGAGACCGTCTTCACCTTCGACGGCGACGCGGCCGGGCAGAAGGCCGCCCTGCGCGCCTTCGAGGACGACCAGAAGTTCGCCGCCAAGACCTCCATCGCGGTCAGCCCGGGCGGCATGGACCCGTGCGACCTGCGCCTGGCCCAGGGCGACGAGGCGGTCAAGCACCTGATCGACAACCCGGTCCCGCTGTTCGAGTTCGCGCTGACCTCGGCGGTCGCCCGGCACCGGGTGGACACCCCGGAGGGGCGCTCGGCGGCGCTGGAGGAGGCGGCCCCGATCGTCGCCAAGATCAAGGACCGCTCGATCCAGCACGAGTACGCCGTCCGCCTGGCCGGCATGCTCGGCATCCTGGACGAGCAGTTCGTCGTCCGCCGGATCTCCCAGCTGGCCCGCTGGGACCGCGAGCGCCAGCAGAACCCGCGCGGCGCGGCCGCCCAGCGCCGCCCCGAGCCGGCCCAGCCGCAGCGCGCCGCGCAGCCCGCCTACCGGCTCAACCCGCGCGACCCGGCCCAGTTCGTCGAGCGGGAGCTGCTCAAGCTGGCGCTCCAGCACCCGGACCTGGTCAGCCCGGCCTTCGACCACTACGGCGAGGACGAGTTCCCGACCCCGCCGTACACCGCCGTCCGGCAGGCCGTCGCCAAGGCCGGCGGCGCCGCGTACGGGGCGACCCTGCCCGACTTCACCAGCGCGGTGCGCGAGGCGGCCCCGGACGACCAGGTGCGCTCGCTGGTCACCGAGCTGACCGTCGAGCCGGTCCGCTCGCGCCGCAAGGCGGACGCGATCTACGCGGGGGAGTTCCTGGTCAAGCTGCGCCTGCTGGCGGTGGACCGGCGGATCACCGAGGTCCGCGGCTACCTCCAGCGGCTCGGCCCCCGGGCCGAGGCCGAGCAGCTGCACGCGGTGCAGACCGAGCTGTGGCAGCTCCAGCAGTACGGGCAGCAGCTGCGCAGCCAGGGCGCGGCGGCGCTGTAGCGCGCCCCGCGGCACCCGCCGCCCGGACGCGGTGTCCGGACCCGGCGCCCGAACCCGGGCGCAGAAAGTCGGCGCACGAGTCTCGGCCACGGAGCGTGGCGTACCGCACACTGGAGGGCGTCCCACCTCCGTACTGCGCGGGTCCGCCAGAGTCGCGCCCGCCCCGAGGGGATGCCCGTGGAGCAAGGCGTCGTCGCAGCGACCACCACCAGTACGAGAGCGAACCCCGCCGAACCGGACGGGGAACAGGACACCCACCACGGCCGGGCCGGGGCGGTGCCCCCGGACGGTGCCCGGATCCCCGCCCAGGGCCTGCCGGAGGGCCATCCGGACAGCCCGGACCCCGAACCCGGGTCCGGGGCGCGGGCCGACGCCGAGGACCCGGACGAGCGCCGCGGGCCCGGCGACGACACCGGGCCGGCCGCCGACCTGCTGCGCCAGTACCTGCGCGAGATCGGCCGGATCCGCCTGCTCACCGCCGAGGAGGAGGTCGAGCTGGCCCGCCGGGTGGAGGCCGGCGTCTTCGCCGAGGAGCGGCTGAACGGCGACCCTCCGCCGCCCGACCCGCTGGGCGGCGAGCTGGACACCCTGGTGGTGCGGGGCCGGATCGCCAAGCGCCGGCTGATCGAGGCGAACCTGCGGCTGGTCGTCTCCGTCGCCAAGCGCTACGTCGGGCGCGGGCTGACCCTGCTGGACCTGGTCCAGGAGGGCAACCTGGGCCTGATCCGGGCGGTGGAGAAGTTCGACTACACCCGCGGTTTCAAGTTCTCCACGTACGCGACCTGGTGGATCCGGCAGGCGATGAGCCGGGCCCTGGCCGACCAGGCCCGGACGATCCGGGTGCCGGTGCACGTGGTCGAGCTGATCAACCGGGTGGTCCGGGCGAAGCGCGGCCTGCTCCAGGAGCGCGGCCTGGAGCCGACCGCGGCCGAGATCGGCGCCGCACTGGAGCTGACCGAGGAGCGGGTGCGCGAGCTGCTCCGGCTGGCCCAGGAGCCGATCTCGCTGCACACCCCGGTCGGCGAGGAGGAGGACGTCGCGCTCGGGGACCTGATCGAGGACGCCGACGCCGCCTCGCCCGCCGAGTCCGCGACCTTCCTGCTGCTGCGCCAGCACCTGGAGGCCGTCCTGGCCACCCTGGGGGATCGGGAGCGCCAGGTCGTCCAGCTCCGCTACGGGCTGGACGACGGCCGCCCGCGCACGCTGGAGGAGATCGGCGCGGTGTTCGGCGTGACGCGGGAGCGGATCCGCCAGATCGAGTCGAAGACCCTGGTCAAGCTCCGCGACCACGCCTGCGCCGAGCAGCTGCGCGGCTACCTCGACTGAGCTCGGACCCTAGGACGGACTCGGCGACGCGGCCGGCGCCGACGGGTCGGCCGGAGCGGGGTCGGTCGGAGCGGGGTCGGCCGGTGTGGCCGGGGCCGGGGTCGTGGACGCGCCCGCGCCGGTGCCCGGC